>NZ_JBSTYP010000008.1:0-106750 GCF_054052405.1 Aeromonas aquatilis
CCCGGCGTCCGCGGGCGTCCCTTTCCCCCCACACCCCCGCCGGCCCCGCCGGCGGCCCCCCTCTTCTTTAACACCGAGCTCAATGCCGGTTAACGCTGACGCTTCTTGGCGTACTTGCGACGGGCCCGCGCCTGGCGCTCCTCTTCCCGCTCCGCTTTCTCTTTGGCTTTCTGCTCAGCCTCGGCATCAGCCTCCATGATTTCAACGCTCACCATCTCCGGCGTCTCCAGCGAGATGAGGCCCAGCAGGCCGGAGCGGAACTCGTTGATCAGGATCTCGGACGCCTTGTGCAGGTCGGCCAGCCCCCCTTTGCGCATAAACGCCCGCTGGCGGGCGATCATCTCCAGCAGCTCGATCTCGGTCTCGGGCAGCTCGTCAATCTGGTAGCGCGCCTTGATCCGCTCCGGATAGGCCTTGATGAAGTAGTCAGCGGCGAACATGGCGATATCGGCATAGTCGAACACAGTGTCTTTAATGGCCGCGGTGATGGCCAGACGATAACCGCAGGAGGGCGGATTGAGCTTGGGCCAGAGGAAACCCGGGGTATCGGTCAGGATGACGTTGTTATCCAGCTTGATCCGCTGCTGGGACTTGGTTACCCCCGCCTCGTTGCCGGTGCGGGCGATGATGCGCCCGGCCAGGGTGTTGATCAGGGTGGATTTGCCCACGTTGGGAATACCCATGATCATCGCCCGCACGCCGCGCAGCTCCAGATTGCGCTCTGGCAGCATCTCGTGACAGAGGGTCAGCAGTTGCTTGATCTTCTCCGGCTCTTGTTGCGTCAGCGGCAGCGCCTTGATCCCCTTCTCTTTTTCCATGTGCGCCACCCACAGATCGGTGATCGCCGGATCGGCGAGGTCCGCCTTGTTCAACACCTTGATCACCGGGGTATCACCACGCAGCTCGGGCACCAGCGGGTTTTCGCTGGAGAAGGGGATGCGGGCATCGAGCATCTCGATGATCACATCGACCTGGGGCATGACCTCGGCAATCTCTTTGCGGGCCTTGTGCATGTGACCGGGGAACCAGTTGATGGACATATCCGTTACTCTCTGTGGGGGCTGCGGGCGCGCGCATGAAACAACAGGCGCTCTGCCGCGGGCATCGAACGAAGGGGGCGCATTTTACCTGCTGCGGGCCTCTTTTGACAGGTCATTCTAACCATCACCTCATCAAATCAGCAAACCGCCGAGGCGAAGCAACCTTGCCGGAAACAACCGGGCCAACTTGCTCAATTGATAGATAACACATTGATATAGTGTAACATTTTTATCATCTTTTCACACAACCGTCACCGATAGTCAGTAAAAGTGTCATCTGCCCCCTCTAGGCTGCGCTCAGGTTTTACAAGGAGCGAACCCCAATGAGAAAAATGGCAGGACTTGCAGTGATGATCGGCGCCGCCCTGGCTGCCGGCTGCAAATCAGACAATGACACGGTGGCGACCAAGCCCGCAGCCCAACCCACCAACGTCATCTTCTTCCTCGGTGACGGCATGGGCCTCAACACCCTGACGGCCGCCCGCATCTACGGTGTCGGCGAAGAGGGTGATCTCACCATCGATACTCTGCCAGAGACGGCCTTTATCAAGACCTTCTCCCACGATGCTCAGGTCACTGACTCGGCCCCCTCCATGGCGGCCTACATGACCGGGGTCAAGAGCAACAACGGCGTCATCAGCATGGACGGCGACGCCACCTATGAAAGCGACTGCAGCAAGAGCGCCGGCAAGCCGGTGACTACCCTGCTGGAGCTGGCCAAAGCCGATGGCCGCGGTACCGGCGTGGTAACCAGTACCCGGGTGACCCACGCCACCCCTGCGGCTACCTATGCCCATATCTGCAACCGGGATCTGGAGGCCGATATCGCCGTCCAGCTGGTGCCGGGCGGCAAAGGCTACAACAGCACCCTCAAGGAGGGGCTGGATGTGGTGCTCGGTGGCGGCAGCAGCTTCTTCCTGCCCAAAGCTGACAAGGGCAAGCGGGAAGATGGCCGCAACCTCATCAGCGAAATGCAGGCCAAGGGCTACCAGTTTGCCAGCAATCTGGATGAGCTGAACAAGGCCGATGCGGGCAAACCGCTGCTGGGTCTGTTTGGTTCCAGCCACATGAAATATGACCTGGACCGCCCTGCCAGCGAGCCGTCACTGGCCCAGATGACCCTGGCTGCCATCAAGCAGCTCAAGGGCAAAGAGAAGGGTTACTTCCTGATGGTGGAAGGGGGCCGCATCGACCACGCCCTGCACGACACCAACGCCAAGCGGGCGCTGCAGGACACCATCGCCTTCGACAACGCCATCAAGGCCGCCATCGACGAGGTGAAAAAGAGCGACCCCGAGCTGAAAAACACCCTGATCGTGGTCACCGCCGACCACGACCACACGCTCGTGCTCAACGGCTATGCCAAGCGCACCGGCAAGACCACCGCCGACAACCCCGGCGTACTCGGGCTGGTGAAGAACTACGAGACGGGCGAGCCAAGCAAGGATAGCGAGGGCATGCCCTACACCATCATCGGTTTTGGCAACGGCTACAACCGGGTGGATGGCCCGCGCAGCAGCGTCGCTCCGCTCGACGATGCCACCGTCTCCGCCAATGACTACCACCAGGAAGTGGTGGTCAAGGTGGGCGAGATCGGCAACGAGACCCACGGTGGCACCGATGTCTTCCTCGGCGCCATCGGCAAGGGGGCTGACAGCTTCCATGGCTCACTCGATAACACCGCCGTGTTCGGCAAGATCAAGGCTGCGGCCAAGCTGTAAGGAGCACTTTCATGAGCAAACAGATGAACACATCCATCAAGTACACGCTGGTCTGCGCCGCCCTGTTCAGTGCGCTGGGCTCAACCTCCCAGGCACAGGCCGGTGATGCCAAAAACGTCATTCTCTTTATCGGTGATGGCATGGGCCCCACCGTGCTCACCGCCACCCGCCTGTTCAAGGTGGGGGAAGAGGGCAATCTGGAGATGATGAAGCTGACTCGCAGCGCTCGCATCAAGACCTTCTCCAACGATGCCCAGACCACCGACTCGGCCCCCTCCATGGCGGCCTACACCACCGGGGTCAAGATGAACAACGAGGTGATCGCCATGAGCAGCGACACCAAAGCCGTCGCCCCCGGCAAAGACGTCAATGGCAACAAAACCGTCAACAATTGCAGCAGCGATAACGGCAAACCTGTGCCCACCATCCTGGAGCTGGCCAAGGCGGCAGGCAAATCGGTTGGCGCCGTCACCACCACAGAGCTGACCCACGCCACCCCGGCAGCCACCTACGCCCATATCTGCCATCGGGATGCCGCCTATGCCATCGCCGCCCAGGCTGTACCGGGGGGCGCAGGCTTCAACCAGGCGCTTGGGGATGGGGTCGATGTGCTGATGGGCGGTGGTGCCAACCACTGGACCCCCTACAGCGCCAGCAACAAGGGCGGTCGCAATGACAACCGCGACCTGACCGCCGAGATGAAGGCGCAGGGATACAGCTATGTCACCACCCAAAGTGAACTGGCCAAGGTCACCAGCGGCAAGGTGCTCGGTCTGTTCAGCAGCAAATCCCACCTCGACTACGAGCTGGATCGGGTCGCCAAGGGGGCTGCCAATACCCAGCCGTCCCTCTCCGAAATGACCGCCAAGGCGATCGACCTGCTGAGCAAGAACAGTCAGGGTTATTTCCTGATGGTAGAAGGCGGCCGGATCGATCATGCCCTGCACGGCACCAACGCCAAGCGCTCGCTCACCGACGCGGTGGCACTGGATGAGGCGGTCAAGACGGCGCTGGGTAAAGTGGATCTCAATAATACCCTGATCGTGGTCACCGCCGACCATGACCACACCATGACCATTAACGGCTACTCCGCCAAGGGTAATCCGGTGCTGGATCTGGTGAAAAATGGCGACGGCTCGACCCAGAACGACGTGGATGGCAAGCCCTTCACCACCCTGGTGTTCGGTAACGGCCCCAATCGTGCGGCCGTGCGCCCGGTCCTCACCAGCGATCAGGTGATGGCCAATGACTACCTGCAGGAGACCGGCGTCAAGCTGGCATCGGAAACCCACGGCGGCGGCGATGTGATGCTGTTTGCCGATGGCGCCGGCAGCAACCGCTTCAAAGGCACGCTGGATAACACCAAGGTGTTTGGCAAACTGCGGGAGGCGCTCGGCCTGTAAGCAACAGGGGCCCGGGTGCATCTGAGCAATCGACTCAGCGGCCCGGGCCCCGCTCTTTCGAGCGACAGATGATGATGCGACTTTTGCTTTCGTTATGGCTGCTTGGCAGCACCCTCGCCTTCCCCCTGCATGCTGACGACACGCCCCCGGATCTCGCCGCCCGGATCAGCTATCACGACCGGAACACCGGCAGCGATGGCATCGCCAGAGAGAGCGTCTGGCAAGAGAAGTGGCTGCGGGTGGGCAATCAGGTGTGGAGCCAGCGGCTCATTCCCCTCCCCCTTGCCCGTGCCTATCACGCCACTCACGACGCCCCCCCCGGCCACAAACACTTTACCCACCAGATGGCGGCCCGCTGGGTCAGCCGCAGTGATGAAGGTGAGCTGCAACTGCGTTATGCCGACAGCTGGCACAACCAGCTGGTTGAGGTGCCGGTGGAAGAGTATGGCCAGGTGGCCTTCAAACCCGACTGGCTGCGGATCCGCCATCTCGTCAACCCGGCGCTGATCGAGGGAATGACCCCGCTGGATGAGGCCGCCCCCGAGCAGGCCCGCTGGTATGAAAAGCGCGAAGGGCAGCAACGAACCCGGATTCTCTGGTCGAGTCAGTGGCATATCCCGCTGGTGGTCGAGTCGGCCAGCCTCGATGGTTATCGCAGCTACCGGATGGAGGTGACCCTGCGCAAGCTACCCGCTCAGCTCCCCTGGCAACAGCTCGCTGATTACGAAGTGCGCGATCTGCGGGATTTCTTCGACTGAGATCCCAACCCTTCATCGGGCACAACGACAACACAGGCAGGAATGTTACACTCTGACCATTCGACTCTGGCTCACGATCTTGATGCGCGTTCTCTGCCTGCCCTTTTTTACCCTGCTGTTATTGCTGGTACACACCGGCGCGCAGGCTATTGTGCTGGTGGCGGCCGATCTGCCCCCCTATATCATTCGTACCGCCCACGGCAAGCCAGGCGGGATCGCCATCGAAATCATGGAAGAGGCCGCCCGTCGCCTTAAAGAGCCGCTGACCATCGAGCTGATGCCACTGGCCCGGGCCCTCACGCAGACCACCCATCGCAAGGATGTACTACTGATCCCGCCAGTGCGCAGCTCCCAGCGGGAGCACCTCTACTACTGGGTGACCCCGATCCTCGATGAAGAGTTCGTCATCGTCAGTGATCGCCGCTTTCACCCCATCCCGCTCAGGGTGAAGGATCTTCCTGCACTCAGGGTCGGCACCCTGCGCTACTCCTTCGGGCAATACTTATTGCAACAGCGGGTCAATCTGGCCAGCCAAACGGTAGCGACCGAAGATCTCAATGCCCACAAGCTGCAACGGGGACGCATCGATGCCTGGGCGGCCGCCTGGAATGCCATTCTCTATAGCCAGCAGCAAGAGGGCTTCTCTCCGACGCTGCTTGTACCCGGTGAAACCCTGATGCGTACCCAGCTATTTGTCGCTGCCCACAAGGATTTCCCCTTCCAGCAGGCGCAGCGCTGGCAAGCCGCCATCGACGAGATGCGCCGTGACGGTACCCTGGCGCGGATCATCCGTCAGAACAATTATCAGGCTCCTGAGTAGTCACTCAATCACGGTTGCCAAGGCTGGCCAGAATAGTTATGGTAGGCCTATGAAAATACTCGCTATTTCCTCGCATTTGCTCACACCCTGCTGAGCCCCCGCCTCGCTCCTTCGGCCGCGAGTCGCTTGGGGGCATGGCATTTTCAATCGATTGAACCTGTTGAATCCATTTTTGTAACACTTTGCGTGATGGCCAACCTGCACCCGCCGGTATGGGCCTATCCGCTATTGATAAGGAATATCTTATGAAACAACCTCATCTGGTTATCTCCAGCCTTGATCTGGATCGTATCGAACAACTGCTCGGCAACCACCCGCAGCATCTGGCCCTGCAAGAGGAGCTGGACCGCGCCGAGATCCGCGAACCGGCCGATATGCCGCCCGATGTCGTCACCATGAACAGCAAGGTGCGCTTCAAGATGCAGAACAGCGGCACCGAGTTCTGCCTCACCCTGGTCTACCCGCGCGATGCCAAGGGTGACG
The DNA here is from genome assembly GCF_054052405.1 of Aeromonas aquatilis. Lineage (NCBI taxonomy): Bacteria > Pseudomonadati > Pseudomonadota > Gammaproteobacteria > Aeromonadales > Aeromonadaceae > Aeromonas > Aeromonas aquatilis. The sequence continues at coordinate 6,226 of NZ_JBSTYP010000008.1, forward strand.
AGAGCAACATCTCGGTACTGGCACCGGTGGGTAGCGCCCTGCTCGGTCTGAAAGTGGGCGACAGCATCGCCTGGCCGGGCCCGGCCGGTCGCACCATCGAGGTCGAAATTCTGGAAGTGGTCTATCAGCCGGAGCGCGCCGGCGAGCTGCACCGCTGAGTCCCCCGGGCTGGTCATCCCCTGTTGATCAGCCCGCTTGCTCGCCCTTGCCAGCTGATCCCGATCAAGCTTTGCGCACCTTGCCCCCCGGTTTTTAGCCCCTTTTCCTGCTGCTGCTTGAGCCTGACTCGGGGGGCAGGTATCTTGTTGGCCGCGTCATGGTCATGACGCACCGAATTTCAGGCTGACATCATGATAAAAATTGCCCTCATCGACGATCACCAGATCGTCCGTTCCGGTTTTGCCCAACTGCTCAATCTGGAGCCCGATCTGCAGGTGGTTGCCGAATTCGGCTCCGCCAGCGACGCCCTTGCCGGTCTACCCGGCAGTGGCGCTCGGGTCTGCGTCTGCGACATCTCGATGCCCGACCAGTCGGGGCTGGATCTGCTCAAACAGCTCCCCTCCGGCCTTGCGGTGGTGATGCTCTCGGTTCACGACAGTCCGGCCCTCATCGAGCAGGCACTGCAGACCGGTGCCAAGGGGTTTCTCTCCAAACGCTGCAGTCCGGACGAGCTGATCGCCGCCGTGCGTACCGCCGCCCAGGGGGGGTGTTATCTGACACCGGACATCGCCCAGAAACTGGCCAGCAGCAGCCGGGATCCCCTCACCAATCGGGAACGGGAGATTGCCCAGTTACTGGCGCAGGGGCTGGAGGTGAAGGCCATCGCCGAGCAGCTCGGCCTCTCCCCCAAGACGGTTCACGTCCATCGTGCCAACCTGATGGACAAGCTCAAGGTCAGCAACAACGTCGAGCTGGCCCACCGCATGCTGGATAGCTGGTGATCTCCCGTGTTGCCAGCTATGTCGCCATCGCGCTGGCGGCCTGCTTCATCTTTGCCGCCGGCTGGTTTTGCCTCTGGAGCATCAGCCTGCATCTGGCGGGCGGCCCGGCGCTGGCGGTGCTGCTGTTCCCCTTCGGCCTGCGCCTCGGCTTGCTGCTGCAAAGTCCCGGCCACTACTGGCCGCCGCTGTTGCTGTGCGAAGGACTGCTGCTCTACTGGCTCAATCTGGAGGTGGGGCTGCCCCACTGGCCGTGGCTGGTCGCGGGCAGTCTGCTGACCCTGTTGCCGCTGCTGATTGCCCGTCGCCAGCAGGTGCGCAACGACTGGCAGCAACTGTTGCTGCTGCTCGCCACCGTCACGGCGGCGGCGCTGCTGCAAGCCCTGCTCTGGCATCTGGCGGGGGAAGATGGCCTCTCGGCCCTGCTGCTAAGCCTCACCGGCGGGCTGACGCTGACCTCCACCTGCATGCTGATCTGGCACTACCTCACCCGCGCCACCTGGGTGCCGCTCGGTCCTGCACTGGTGGATCAGCCGGTAGAGTGGCGCTTTCGCCATCTGGTCTGGTATCTGCTGCTGTTCGTATTGAGCCTCTGGCTGCAACTGGGATTGCCCAACTCGCTGGTACGCTTCACCCCGTTTTGTCTGGCCATCCCCATCATCGCCATGGCGTGGCGCTACGGCTGGCAAGGGGCGCTGCTCGCCACCCTAATGAACACCATCGCCCTGCTGGCCAGTCAGGCCTGGCACGATCACCCGCTGGATCTGCTGCTCTCCCTGCTGGCCCAGAGCCTCACCGGCCTGCTGCTCGGCGCCGGGATCCAGCGCCAGCGCGAACTCAATCAGGCGCTGACCCGCCAGCTCGCCCACAATCGCCAGCTCACCGAGCGGCTGCTGGAGACCGAGGAGAGCATCCGCAAGGAGGTGGCGCGCGAGCTGCACGATGACATCGGCCAGACCATCACAGCCATTCGTACCCAGGCCGGCATAGTGCGCCGCCTCGCCCCCGACAATACCGGGGTGGTCCAGAGCAGCGCTCTGATCGACACACTGTCGCTCGGGATCTACGACGCGGTGCGCGGTCTGCTCGGGCGGCTGCGCCCGCGCCAGCTCGACGACATGACTCTGGAGCAGGCGGTACGGGCGCTACTCAGAGAACTGGAGTTGGAGCGTCACGGCATCGTCACCCGGCTGGAATGGCAACTGGCAGATGGGGATCTCTCGGATGCCCAGCGGGTCACCCTGTTTCGGGTCTGTCAGGAGGGGCTCAACAACGTGGTCAAACATGCCAACGCCCACTCGGTCACCATTCGCGCCCGGGCCAGCGGCGAGCAGTTGCAACTGGTGCTGGAAGATGATGGCCGCGGTCTACCGGAAAGCCGCCCGCAACAGGGCTATGGCCTGCTCGGTATTCGCGAGCGGGTACAGGCCCTCGGGGGCAGTCTGCAACTCTCCTGCATCCACGGCACCCAGCTGACGGTCAACCTGCCCAGTCGCAGACGGGAAGAAAGTCATGGCTAATCACCACCAGAGGGCCTGCCTGTGCTGAGTTTTATGAGAAGCGCGCCGCCCCGGCCCCTTATCCGGGATCAGGCCGAGATCGATGCCACCTATCGCCACTGGCGGCTGCACCTGCTGCTGACCATGTATCTGGGCTACGCGGTCTTCTACTTCACCCGCAAGAGCTTCAACTTCGCCATGCCTGACATGCTGGCGAGCGGCATGCTGGACAAGTCCGACATCGGCATGCTCTGGACCCTGTTCTACATCACCTACGGCTGCTCCAAGTTCTTCTCCGGCATCATCAGTGACCGCGCCAACCCGCGCTACTTTATGGGTGTCGGACTGATGGCCACCGGCGTTATCAACATACTGTTCGGCCTCTCGTCGGCACTCTGGATGTTTGCCGCCCTCTGGGTCGCCAACGCCTTCTTCCAGGGCTGGGGCTGGCCCCCCTGCTCCAAGCTGCTCACAAGCTGGTATTCGCGTACCGAGCGCGGAGTCTGGTGGTCGGCCTGGAACACAGCTCACAACGTCGGCGGCGCGCTCATCCCCCTTATCGTCAGCACCATCGCCCTGCAACATGGCTGGCGCTACGGCATGATAGTGCCCGGCCTTATCGCCATCATCGCGGGATTGTTCCTCTGCTGGCGGCTGCGCGATACCCCGAGTGCCATGGGACTACCGACAGTGGGTGAGTGGCGCAAGGATGCCATGGAGCTGGCCCAGCAGACTCAGGATGCGGGGCTATCCCATCGCCAGATCCTGCGCAAATATGTACTGGGCAACCCCTATATCTGGCTGCTGGCCTGCTGTTACGTGCTGGTCTATGTGGTTCGCACCGCCATCAATGACTGGGGCAATCTCTACATGACCGAGCAACGCGGCTTCAATCTGATGAGCGCCAACTCGGCCATCTCCATGTTCGAGGTGGGGGGCTTTATCGGTGCTCTGGTGGCGGGCTGGGGATCGGACAAGCTGTTCAACGGCAACCGCGGCCCGATGAACCTCATCTTTGCGGTGGGGATCCTGCTGGCGGTGGGATCGCTCTGGCTGATGCCCTTTTTCAGCTATGTGATGCAGGCGGCCTGCTTCTTCACCATCGGCTTTTTCGTGTTTGGCCCCCAGATGCTGATCGGCATGGCGGCGGCGGAGTGCTCCCACAAAAATTCGGCGGGGGCGGCCACCGGCTTTGTCGGTCTCTTTGCCTATATGGGGGCGGCGCTGTCGGGCTATCCGCTGGCCAAGGTGATGGAGATCTGGCACTGGAACGGCTTCTTCGTGGTGATCTCGGTGGCGGCGGGTGTCTCGGCCCTGCTGCTGCTCCCCTTTCTCAAGGCGCAGGCACCGAGAACAGCTCAAGCAAATTCAGAGTAACGGATGGCATCTGACACGTCATAGCCGGCAAGCAGAAGCAGCAGGGCGCGGATCATCGCGCCCTGCTGTTATCCCTGAACCTATCCCTGCCTCAGGCAGCCTGACAGACCCGGTTCTTTCCTTCCCGCTTGGCCCGATAGAGGGCGTCATCCGCACAGCTGAACAGGCTGTCAAAGTGCCACTCCCCCTGCCAGTGAGCAATACCCATGCTGACGGTGATATGGATCCCCTCTACCTCGCTGGCCGCAAGCTGAACCCGCAGTGACTGACAACGGGCGATCGCCTCCTCTGCGGTGGCATGGCGAAACAGCAGCACAAACTCCTCTCCCCCAAAGCGACTGGCCAATACTCCCTCCAGCTCGCGCAGTGCCAACCCGACCCGCTCCAGCACCCGATCACCTACCTCATGACCATGCCGATCGTTGATCTGCTTGAAGTCATCCAGATCGAGCACCACCAACGCCCCCTGCTCTGCAGGGCGTCCCCGGGCCAGACGCTCCATAAAACCACGGCGATTGAACAAGCCGGTCAGCGGGTCATGACTGGCCTGATAGCGCAGCTCCAACGCCCGGTGCTGGTTACAGAGCAGCAACACCCCGAAGGTGAGCATGGAGCTACCCACCAGCATGGAGACATAGGGCAGCACGTTGAACAGCTGACGCTGGAACGGGCTTTCGATCACCTCGCCCCACACGGTAAACATCCGCATCAGGGTCATGGCAATCAGCACCAGATTGAGACCAATCAGCACCCAGACCGCCACCTGATAATCGGGTCGGCCGTGACGCCAGAGCTGCCAGATGATAAGCGTACTGAGCACGAGGAAGGTGGCGCTGCTGATCATCACCCGCACCGCAATCCGGCCATCGATGGCGACCGACCAGGTCATGATGATGGCAAACAACAGAATGGTGCCACAGCAGGCACGCCAGCCAGGCGATTGACCGAAGAAAGATCGTTGGGCAACCAGCAGCAACGACACATGAAAAATCAGGAAGACATTGCCCACCCAGGAGCCGTAGGGAGTGGGGGTCAGCAGCAGACTGACAAATCCCGCCTGACCCAGCATGGCAAACAGGCTGGACCACCACCAGACCCCGACGCCGGGAATATCGTTGTGGGTAACACGAATGATGGTGAGCGTGAGGAAACCGAGACAATAGCCACACAAGGCCATGATCATCAAGGTAAAAATATCCAGCTTAAGCAGTAGTGAGGCGTCCATACCAAAGCCATGCAGAGAGGGTAACTGAGTATATGAGAAGCCTTTGCCAAGACCCAGTGGGAATTGATGGTTTTCACAATAAAGCCCGTTCATTTGCTGTCAAACAGAGCAATAAGTGTTATATCCCACCAATGCATATTCGTATCAGCCCCACGAAAAGCCTCTTACGGAGCCCACTAGCACAATGAGAGCTGCAAGCGGCACCCAGGCTTTGTAACAAAATGTCTTGGGGATAATTTGGGCTTGAACCCACCCCATTAGATAGATATGTTGTTTTCGTGTGATTTTATGAATGAAGCCATGAGCAATAAATGTCTCTAACCTGTTGAGTCTTCTGACACAATCTGTTTTTGGTACATTTTTCACTCAACCACTATTCATAGCATCTCATATGGGGCTTTTGTCCCGCTCAAGACATTCATCCTGTCTTGCCTGTTGCCGGATGCAGCAGTCTCTTGTGCCACGGAGTCGCACGGGATCAGGTTCAAGGCCGAACACACCACCGACAGAGACGTCACTTATGATCAAAAAACTGATTCTTTCTACCCTGCTGTTTTGCGGGATCGCCACGGCGGCCCCGACACCTGCACCCACGTCCACCCTGGATGCCGTGCTCGAACGCGGCGTGCTGCGAGTCGGCTTCGACGCCGGCTATCAACCCTTCGAGATGACCAACAAGCAGGGCCAGTACATCGGCTTTGACGTGGATCTCGCCAAGATGGTCGCCAAAGAGATGGGCGTGAAGGTCGAGTTCGTCAATACCGCCTGGGATGGCATCATTCCGGCACTCTTGACCAACAAGTTCGACGTCATCATGGGCGGCATGACCGTCACTCCCCAGCGCAACCTGCGGGTCAACTTCGCCGATCCTTACATCGTGGTCGGGCAGACCATCGTCCTGCGCAAAGAGAAGGCCGGCGAAATCAAATCCTTCAGCGATCTCAACGATCCCAAGTACAAGATCGCGGTCAAGCTCGGCACCACTGGCGAGCAGGCAGTCAAGCGCCTGATCCCCAAAGCGACCCTGCTGCAGTTTGAAACTCAGGATGACGCCAAGCTGGAAGTGATCAACGGCAAGGTCGATGCGTTCGTCTATGACCTGCCCTACAACGCTATTTTTGCCTCCCAGAATCAGGGCGCCGTGGTGCACCTCGACCAGCCGTTCACCTTCGAGCCGCTGGCTTGGGCCATCCGCAAAGGGGATCAGGACACCCTCAACTGGTTCAACAACTACCTGCGCCAGATCAAGGGCGATGGCAGCTACGACCGTCTCTACAAGAAGTGGTTCGAATCCAACGCCTGGCTGAACCAGCTCAAATAACCTCAAAAGGGGGCGCCTTGCCGCCCCCTCTCGCAACACCCCACACAATAACGAGAAGAGGTTGTGACTGTGCACACACCCAAACCGACAAGACAGATGGAAAAACAGCCTAATCAGCTCCTCTGGCAGGGCGTCTTCCTGCTGATGCTGCTGGTTGCCGTATTTGGCATCTACAAGGCGGTCCAATCCGTGGATTACACCTGGCGCTGGGAACGTATCCCCCAATACATCGCCTATCAGGCCGAACAGAAGAATTACGCCGAGTTTGACGGCACCGTGATGGCGGGCACCAGCGAGGCCGAGAAGGGCAAGCTGTTCCTGCAAGACGATCTCGACCCCAATGTGCGGCAAGCCATCGCCAGCACCGGCGTACAAGTCGCCGAAGGGGATACCGTTTTTCGTGGCGATACCCTCGACACCCAACTGAGCTGGACCGCAGGCCCCATCGCCTGGGGCGTCTGGGTCACCGTCAAGCTCTCGCTGGTGGCGGGCATCTTCGCCATCCTGCTCGGCACCCTGGCCGGGCTGGCGCGTCTCTCCCCCAATCCCGCCCTGCGCAATCTGGCGGTCACCTACGTTGAGCTGATCCGCGGCACGCCGCTGCTGGTGCAGATCTTCATCGTCTACTTCTTTATCGGCACCGTGCTGAACCTCGACCGCTTCACCGCCGGGGTCGCCGCGCTGGCGGTCTTTACCGGCGCCTATGTGGCGGAAATCGTCCGCGCCGGTATCAGCTCCATCCACAAGGGGCAGATGGAGGCGGGCCGCAGCCTGGGTATGACGTCCGCCCAGACCATGCGCTATGTCATCCTGCCGCAGGCGTTCAAGCGGGTGCTGCCACCGCTGGCAGGCCAGTTCATCAACCTGATCAAGGACTCCTCGCTAGTCTCGGTCATCTCCATCACCGATCTGACCAAGGCGGGGCGCGAGGTGGTGAGCTCCACCTTCAGCCCGTTCGAGGTATGGTTCACCGTGGCCCTGCTCTATCTGGTGCTGACCGGCACCCTCTCTTTCCTGGTACGCCGTCTCGAGGTGAAATATGCACGCAGCAACTGATCCCATCATCAAAGCGACCGGCGTTGAGAAGTTCTACGGCAGCGAAGTGCATGCCCTGAAAAATGTCAGCACCGAGGTAGCCGAAGGGGAAGTAGTGGTGATCGTCGGCCCCAGTGGCTCGGGCAAGTCCACCTTCCTGCGCACCCTCAACCAGCTGGAGACCATCAACGACGGCAATATCGTGGTCGACGGCATCTGCCTGACCGAGCCGGGCGATGTCAACAAGCTGCGGGAAGAGGTGGGCATGGTGTTCCAGTCCTTCAACCTCTTCCCCCACCTGACGGTGTTGGATAATATCTGCCTCGCTCCGCAGAAGGTGCGGGGGCTATCGCGCAAAGAGGCCGAAGACAGAGCCAAGGCACTGCTGCTGAAAGTGGGGCTGTCGGTGAAAGCGGCCAGCTATCCGTCCCAGCTCTCCGGCGGTCAGCAACAGCGGGTAGCCATTGCCCGGGCGCTCGCCATGCAGCCACGCATCATGCTGTTTGACGAGCCCACCAGTGCGCTCGACCCCGAAATGGTGGGCGAAGTGCTGGATGTGATGAAGGGGCTCGCCCGCGAGGGGATGACCATGGTGGTGGTGACCCACGAGATGGGCTTTGCCCGGGAAGTGGCGGATCGGGTGCTCTTTATGGAGAGTGGTGAGCTGCTGGTGGACGAGAAGCCAACGGAGTTTTTCGACAATCCCCCCTCCCCCCGCCTGCGCCAGTTCCTGAGTCAGGTGCTATAGCCAACACTCACAGTCGGATAAACAAAGAGGGATGCCCAGATCCCTCTTTTTGTGCGCCACGCGAGAGCAGACTCAACCCTGCTGAATCCTAGCACTCACTTTATCGGCTCAGCGCGGGGTCTTTCCCAGATAGCGTTCCACGATCACCTTCACCCCGTCACGCTTTTTGAGCTGATAGAGTCCCTTGTCAAACTGTTCGATGAAGTCTTGCTTGTAGGAAAACTCCCCCTTGCGGCTATAGCCGATAAACCCCTGCTCCTTGCTGAGCACAGGCCCCTGTTTGAGCAGTGACATATCGGCCACCGCCAACTGCTCTCCCTTGAGCATGCTGAGGAGCTCATAGAGCAGGGAGAGGCGATCGTTGATGGTGCAATCCACCCGCCCCCGCACAATTTTGAGCAGATTTTCCCGATTGCTCTTGACCTCTTCCACATCGATCTTCTTCTCTTTCACCGCCTGCCAGAAGGCATCGCCACCGATGGCAAAACCGGCATTCATACCAAAACGCAGGCCGCCATAGTCGGCTGGGAAGTTGGCCTGCGGCGTATTGGCTGCCACCGCGGTGCCACACATCACCACCAGCTCTTCATCGAGCATCGGCTGGGAGTAGGGCCAGATATAAGGGCGGGTATCGGGCAGGTAGTAGGGTGGAAAAATGGCGAAGGCACGGCCCTGCTCCACCATGCTGAGGCCGCGGCGCCATGGCATCGGTTTAAGCACTACCTCATAGTCAGACATAGCAGAGGTTACCTCGCGGATGATGTCAGCATAGATCCCCCTGACCTCCTCCCCCTCCTGCCAGGAGTAGGGGGGGTAGGCGGCATCCGCCACTATCTCCACCCGGGTTTTGGCCTGTGCCAGCAGGCAGAATCCCAGCAACAGATAAACACAGATACGCATCGTCGAATCCTCTGACAGTCAATCTGCATCAAGCATAGTCTGCGGCCACCATCCATCGGATTGAATTGCGGCCTCACTGTAAACCCGCCAGCAGCCATCGGGTAAGAGGCTTGAAAATGTTAATGAAATATTGCTTTCATCCTTTATGCTGGAGAGCAATTGCTCTGAATGGATGGCCGCATATGGATGTGCAACTGCTTTTGCTTTACCTCTCCCCGATTTTTCTGGCCTTTATCGGCTGGGAGATGCTCTACCTGCGCAAACATGGCGCTGCCTTTCCCACTGCCACCTACCAGTGGAAAGATCTGCTGGCCAACGCCACCCTGGCTCTGATGCATCAGGGGGGCGATGCATTGGCAGCCATCACCATCGCTTACCTCTACGACACCCTCTGGGGCTGGCGACTGTTCTACATCGAGCTCACCTTCTGGAGCGTGCTGCTGCTCTTCCTGTTGCAGGATCTCTGTTACTGGCTGTTCCACTTCACCAGCCACCATGTGCGCTGGCTCTGGGCCTCCCACGTGGTGCATCACAGCTCGGAGCGACTCAACCTCTCCACCGCCTTTCGCCAGAGCCTGATGTATCCTATCTCCGGCATGTGGCTGTTCTGGATCCCGATGATTGTCATCGGCTTCCCGCCCGAGGCGGTGGTCGCCACCGTGCTGCTGAGCCTGGGCTTCCAGTTTTTCGTCCACACCCAGGTGGTGGGCAAACTCGGCCGGCTGGAGTGGATCTTCAACACCCCCTCCCACCACAGGGTGCACCACGCCAGCAACGCCAAATACATAGACCGCAACTTCGCCGGGGTGCTGATCATCTGGGATCGGCTGTTTGGCACCTTTGTCGAGGAAGACCCGGCCGAGCCGTGTCGCTTTGGCATCACCAAGCCGATCCACAGCTTCAACCCCCTCACTCTCACCTTCCACGAGTGGCGCGATATGCTGCGCGACGCCCGTGGCTTGCCGTGGCGACAAAAGCTCGCAGTGCTGTTTGGCAAACCGGCCGGGCCCGCCAGCCGTTGACCCCCAGCCCCGGATAGCAAGGCGGCAATCAGTATCCATAGAAATCCGCATGCAAAAGCAGAAATGCAAGAGGCCACCCGAAGGTGGCCTCATCACTATCTTGATCCGCTGGCAACTTAACGCCCGGCCAGCACTCGCTTGATCTGCTTGACCCAGTCGGAGACCCGACCCTGCTGCGGCAGGCCACGCCAGATCTGCTCCCACTGGGCAGGGCTGAGCGGACGACCGAGGCGACGCTGTACGCCGGCATAGAGGTAATCATGGGCCGTGGTGGCCGCATGCTCGGAGGTGAGGAATTTGGAGACCGGATCGGTCAACCGCACATCCCGCATGCCGAGCAGCGGATAGTCGTTGTGCACCGCCGCCAGCATGGTCTCGCGCATGGCGGACTCGATATAACCACGGGCAAACAGAGCGGTCACCGACTCCAGCGAACCCTGATCCGGGCCGTGATACTGCTCGTCAAAGACCGGGCTCGGCTCGGCCATGCCACTTTGTACCACCGCATCTGGATCCGGCTGCGGCACGACCACGGCAGGCTTGGGGGCAACCGGCTTGGCTGCCACTGTGGCTTTGCGCGGCGCACTCTGACTACAGGCACCCAGTGCCAGGGCGAGCGCGACACAGGCCAGCGCACGGGAATGAGACTGCATCTTCATGACTCTTATGTCGCTCCTTTTACGATTCCTGAGCTGGCTTCTCGGCCATAGCCGGTTCGACCCGGGTAACCAGCAGCTGATCAATTTTGTAACTGTCGATATCCACCACTTCGAACTTGTAACCGGCGTATTTGACCGAGTCAGTGCGCTTGGGGATCTTGCGCAGCATATACATGATAAAGCCGGCGATGGTCTCGTAGTTCTGGTTCTCGGGGAACTCTTCGATATCGAAGGCGCGCATCACGTCGGAGATGGGGGTGACCCCGTCCACCAGCCAGGAGTTCTCGTCGCGCTGGACGATCTGCTCTTCCACCACGTGGGTCGCCCACTCGCCCATGACGGTGCTCATCAGGTCGTTCATGGTGACAATCCCCACCACCAGCGCGTACTCGTTCATCACCACGGCAAAGTCGCCACGATGATTCTTGAAGTACTCCATCGCCTCATAGAGGTTCAGGGTATCGGGGATGATGATGACGTTCTGCACCAGGTTGCCACCGATAAGGTCAATGCTCTGGCCGCCGATAACGCGGATCAGCAACTCTTTGGCATCGACAAAGCCCTTGATGCTGTCGAGGTTGTGGTCACAGACCAGAAACTTGTTGTGGGGATGTTCGGCGATCTTCGCCTTGATGCTCTCTTCACTCTCTTGCAGGGTGAAGTAGATGAGGCTCTCGCGGGCCGTCATGGCAGAGGTGACACCAAGGGACTGCAACTCGAATACGTTCTCGATGAGCTGATGCTCCTCGCGCTGGATAACCCCCGCCTCGGCACCGGCATCCATCACCGCATAGATATCGTCGGAGGTGATCTCGTCGTTGCGCACCGTGGAGACACGCATCAGACGGAACAGGGAGTTCGCCAATCCGTTGAAGACCCACACCAGCGGCATCAACACGGTGACGAAGAAGAGCATGGGGCGCACCACCACCACGGCAATCTGCTCGGGCATGGTCATGGCCAGACGCTTGGGCATCAGGTCGGCGATCAGGATAAACATACCGGTGACGAACACGAAGGAGGCACCGGAGCTGATCTCGCCAAGCCAGGGGCCCTGGTAGAACTGGGAGACAATCCCCTTGATGGCGGGGTTGAGGGCAGACTCACCCAGGATACCGCCCAGAATGGCGACGGTATTGAGGCCAATCTGCACCACGGTGAAAAAGTTGCCCGGCTGGGCCTGCAGGGCCAGCACCTTTTCGGCCTGGCGATTACCTTCATCCGCCATCACCTGCAATTTGATTTTGCGAGACGCGGCGAGAGAGATCTCGGAGAGGGAGAAGAACACACTGCCGCCAACCAGCAGCATTAAAAAGAACAAACTATCGGCAAAACTCATGATTAACCTATTGCTACACCCGCCTTAGCACAAGACGGCAAACTGGGCCCGGGAGACCGGACCGTGAGCCCATCCGGGACTCACACAGGGGGAGTATTCTATCAGAAAACAGCCAGTTGGGGGCTTTATCTTACTCCGACCAGTTATGCAACAAAAAAGGCGCTTCACGCGCCTTTTTATTCACTTCCGGTTAGCCCTTGCCCAGCAAGGTGCCCAGATCATCCGCCTTGGTGTGGCGCACATCCTTGCCTTTCACGTAGTAGACGATGTACTCGCAGATGTGCTGGCAGCGATCGCCAACCCGCTCGATAGCCCGCGCCGCCCACAGCACGTTGAGGACCTGGGGGATGGTACGGGGATCTTCCATCATATAGGTCATCAGCTCGCGAATGATGGACTCGTATTCGCGGTCCACCTTGTCATCTTCCTTGTAGACCGCCAGCGCCGCATCCAGATCCATCCGGGCGAAGGCGTCGAGCACATCGTGCAGCATCTTGATGGTGCGACGGCCCATGTTCTCCAGCGACACCAGCGGCGGCTGCGGCTTGTTGGCGTTGTCGGTGAGCATGCGGGCGATCTTGTCGGCCACGTCGCCAATGCGCTCCAGATCAGTGATGGTCTTGATGATGGCCATCACCAGTCGCAGGTCGGAGGCGGTCGGCTGACGCTTGGCGATGATGCGGGTGCACTCCTCATCGATCGCCACTTCCATCGCGTTGACCTTGTGGTCGTTGGCCACGATCTTGCGCGCCGCATCGAGATCCTGATCGTGGATCGCCGCGATGGCGTCGGTGAGCTGCTGCTCCACCATGCCGCCCATCACCAGCACCTGGTTGCGCACGCTCTCTAGCTCGGCATTGAATTGACCGGAGATGTGTTTATTGAGGTTCATATTGTCCATACAAATAATCCTTGATTGCTCCGATTATGCCTTAGCCGTAACGACCGGTAATGTAATCTTCGGTCTTTTTCTTGGCCGGGGTGGTGAAAATGGTGTTGGTATCCGAGTACTCGATAAGCTCGCCCATATACATAAAGGCGGTCTGATCCGACACCCGCGCGGCCTGTTGCATGTTGTGGGTCACGATCACCACGGTGAACTGGCTCTTGAGCTCATTGATCAGCTCCTCGATGGTGAGGGTGGAGATGGGGTCGAGCGCCGAGGTCGGCTCATCGAGCAGCAACACTTCCGGCTCGATGGCAATGGCGCGGGCAATCACCAGACGCTGCTGCTGACCACCGGAGAGACCGAAGGCGTTGTCGTGCAGACGATCCTTCACCTCGTCCCACAGGGCCGCACCGCGCAGGGAGCGCTCGGCCGCTTCATCCAGAGTGCGACGATCGTTGATCCCCTGCAGGCGCAGACCATAGACCACGTTTTCGTAGATGGACTTGGGGAAGGGGTTCGGGCGCTGGAACACCATGCCCACCTGACGGCGCAGGGCGGAAACATCGACGCTCTTGTCATAGATGTTATGGCCGTGCAGTTGGATTTCTCCCTCGATGCGGCAGATCTCCACCAGATCGTTCATCCGGTTGATGCAGCGCAGCAGGGTCGATTTGCCACAGCCTGACGGGCCGATAAAGGCGGTCACCTGCCCTTTGGGGATCTTCATGTTGACGTTGAACAACGCCTGCTTGCTGCCGTAGTACAGGTTGAGATCCTTCACCTCCAGCGCGGTCTGCTCCGGGGTCAGGTTGAGCAGGTCCAGCGCGGTGTGCTGGGTAGACGTGGTCGTTACGTTGATCATCTGTTACCTCAAAATCTATCTGGAGTGGCCGGACAGCTGCCGGCGCCCCTCACGTATTGGTGCAGAGAGATGGCGGCTCGCGCTCGGCCGCCCCTCTGTTATCTCACTCTTGTATCACTCATGCGGTGCCGGATTAATGCTCCAGCGACCGGAATTTCTCGCGCAAGTGGTTACGAATACCGATAGCGGTCAGGTTCAGACCCACGATCACCGTCACCAGCAGGAAGGAGGTGGCGTAGACCAGCGGGCGGGCCGCCTCGACGTTGGGGCTCTGGAAGCCGACGTCATAGATGTGGAAGCCCAGGTGCATGAACTTGCGCTCCACATGCAGATACGGGAAGTTGCCATCCATCGGCAAGGTCGGTGCCAGTTTCACCACCCCCACCAGCATCAGCGGCGCCACTTCACCGGCTGCACGGGCAATCGCCAGAATAAGGCCGGTCATGATGGCCGGGCTCGCCATCGGCAGCACGATGCGCCACAGGGTCTCGGCCTGGGTGGCACCCAGTGCCAACGAGCCCTGACGGATGGTGCTCGGTATCCGCGCCAGCCCCTCTTCGGTGGAGACGATCACCACCGGCAGGGTCAGGATAGCCAGGGTCAGCGCCGACCAGATCACGCCGGGTGAGCCAAAGGTCGGGCTCGGCAGCGCTTCCGGGTAGAACAGCTGGTCTAACGAGCCACCGAGTGTGTAGACGAAGAAGCCCAGACCAAACACGCCGTATACGATGGAGGGCACGCCCGCCAGGTTGATCACCGCGATGCGGATGATCTTGGTCAGGCTGTTCTTGCCCGCGTATTCGTGCAGGTAGACTGCCGCCACCACCCCCAGCGGGGTCACGATGATCGCCATCAGGAACACCATGAACACGGTGCCGAAGATGGCCGGGAACACCCCGCCCTCGGTGTTGGCTTCACGGGGATCGTCAGAGACGAACTTGCCGATCTGGTGGAACCAGTGACCCACCTTGGCCAGCAGGCTCATGTCGTTGGGCCATACCACGTCCAGTACCTTGGACATCGGCATGGTCACCAGCTCGCCACGCATATCCTTGACGGTGATGGCGTCGCGATCGGCTTGGCTACGCAGGGAGAAGAGCTCTTTTTCCAGCACCTGATAGCGATCGTTGAGGGCCTGACGCTCGCTGGCCAGTTCGGCTTTGAGCTGATCGGTCAGCTTGTCATCCAGCTCGGCCTTGCGCTCTTTCAGGCGCAGCCGCTCCAGTTGATAGTTGATGCTGCCGATGTCCCCTTTTTGCAGATCGTTGGCCTGTTCGGAGAGGGCATTGGCTCGCGCCAGCACCCGCTGCAGGGCAGGATGCAGATCAGAGGTGAGCTCGCGGCCATCCTCTTTCACCCCGACGATATAGCCATAGAAGTTGCCGTTGGTGGCACGCTCAACCATGGCCAGCTCGGCTGGCTGGCTCTGGGACTTGATGTCCGTCTCCAGCACCCAGCGAAAATCGAGGTCAACGAACTCGCGGTTGCCGGTCTTGACCAGGTAGCGAGTCAGCAGCTCGCGCTCTTCCCCTTCCAGCGCCAGACCTGCGGCGCGTAGTCGCTCCACCGGTACCTGCTCGCGATCGTTGATTTCGCCGATCAGTACGCTCTTGTTGCCGCTGGCATCTTCCAGCTGCCACTCATAGATGGGGTGCGGCCAGAAGTAGACCAGACCACGCCAGCCGATCAGCAGCAGCAGACCCAGTACCGCCACCAGACTCAGGCTGACGGCACCGCCGGTCATCCAGATCCAGGGGGCCCCTGATTTAAACCACTTACCCATTGTCGATTCCTTGTCCATTACAGAGTAGCCCCTTACATCGAGCTGTATTTTTCACGCAACCGCTGACGGACAAACTCGGCCAGGGTGTTGAACAAAAAGGTGAACACAAACAGGACGAAGGCCGCGAGGAACAGTACCCGATAGTGGGAGCTGCCCACTTCCGATTCCGGCATCTCCACCGCGATGTTGGCGGCGAGGGTGCGCAGCCCCTGGAACATGGAGAAGTCCATGATGGGGGTGTTGCCGGTAGCCATCAGCACGATCATGGTCTCGCCCACGGCGCGGCCAAGACCCATCATCACCGCAGAGAAGATGCCCGGGCTCGCGGTGAGGATCACCACCCGGCTCAGGGTCTGCCACGGGGTGGCCCCCAGCGCCAGCGAGCCCTGGGTCAGGTGCTTGGGCACCGAGAAGACCGCATCTTCAGCGATGGAGAAGATGGTGGGGATGACCGCAAAGCCCATGGCGATACCAACCACCAGCGAGTTGCGCTGGTCAAACTTGATGCCCATTTCGTGAGTCAGCCAGATGCGCGAATCGCCGTGCATAAAGGCATTCTCGATGAGCGGGCTCAGGGCGAAGGCACCCCAGCCAATCAGCAGCAGCATCGGGATCAGCAGGATGGCGTGCCACCCCTCCGGCAGCCAGGACTTGCCGCGCTCCGGCAGATAGTTCCAGAGCAATGCAGTCAGCAACATTCCCATCGGCAGCAATATCAGCAGCAGGATCACCCCGGGCAACGCACCCTCGATGATGGGCGCCAGCCACAGACCCGCCAGGAAGCCCAGGATAACGGTCGGCAGCGCCGCCATGATCTCGACCGTCGGCTTGACGTATTTGCGCAGCCCCGCCGACATGAAGTAGGCGGTATAGATGGCACCGGCCACGCCGAGCGGCACAGCAAATACCATGGCGTAGAAAGAGGCTTTCAGCGTACCGAAGACCAGCGGCACCAAACTCAGCTTGGCTTCAAAGTCGTTGCTGGCGGAGGTGGATTGCCACACATACTGGGGCTCCGGATACCCTTCGTACCACACCTGTTGCCAGAGGGCAGACCAGGTCACTTCGGGGTGTTCGTTCTCCACCGAGAAGAGCTTGAAGGTATTCCCTTGCTGCATCAGCAACAGATTGTGACGGGGGGATATGGCCAGGGCAGAGAGTTCGCCACCTTCCACCGTCTCGGTCAGCAGCTTGGTCTCGCCGGTGGCGTGGAAGAAGCTGATGATGCCATCCTTGTCGGCACTGATGAAGCCTTTGCGAAAGTGCTCGGGAGTCAGCAGATCTACCGCACCATCACCCTTGAAGTCACGAATTTGGGTGAACTGGCGTTTGCCATCCTTCGCCACTTCGAACCACTGGGAAATCACGCCGTTGTCATTACCCACCAGCAGTGAAGAGGCGCCGGAGAGCAGCTGAACCCGGGTCACATTGGCGTTGGGGGCATTGATCTCCAGCACGTTGCGCAGGGAGATTTCACTCAGGTTATGAATGTCATAGACGGAGAGGCGATTGCCCTCGCGCACGAACAGGATCCGCAGATTGGGGGTCAGCAACATCTGATCCACATGGCGCGGCAGGGAGGGAATCGTGTAGTTTTCACTGCTCCACTCAATCTCCCCGGAGATGAAGTTCTCCTCACCGCTCATCACCGTCATCACACCACGACCATCTTCGGTCACGGCGGCGGTCGCCATCTTGTCCTTGGTGGCTTCGAACACCATCAGTTGCAGCGCCTTCCCTTGCGGGTCGATCACCACAGGTTCTTCGCCGAAGGGATATTGCAGGCTGGGCTCAATCACCCGAACATCGTTGGGATAGGAGACCTTGAATGCTGGCTGGACGACCTGCGCCTTGCCATCGGCAAAGCCGTAGGCGATCAGCCGCTGGCCCGGTGCCGGGGTCGCTACCGTGGTGATGTCACCAGCAACCTGGGCCTGACCCAGTGACTGGCCGACCTTGATCTTGTCATCTCTCTGCACCGCAAAGAAGTTGACCTGCCCTTTATCGCTGAAGCGATAGCCGATCTCGTTCTGCTCTTCCACGCCGAGCCAGGCGGTCTTCCCTGCGGCAGGCAGGGTAAACGAGGCGGTCGGCTCCATGGAGGCGCCATTGAAGATGGGTTTCACCACATAGAGCAGATAAAAGAAGATAAGCAGCAGCGCCACCAGTACCAGGGCTCCGCCTGTGGTGACGCCATATTTGGCCAATTTATCCTTGATCCGGCGTTTTCTACTGCCCGCCATGACCAGGTTTAACGATTCCGATGACATGCAAGACCTCAATGTAAGCTAGGCTTCGCGGCATTATATGGCGGTTGCATGACAGTTTTGTTACATCGAGAACGCTTTAACAGCGGTTGTTAGCGGAAAAAAGAACGGGGATTCCTTCGAAGGCAGACGAGCGTAATATATTGTTTATAAAGGGATATTTATGCTGACAATCTGCAAGGGCAGCCTGCGCTGCCCCCGAATGATTCAGGAAAGGGTATCGTTTGATTGTTGCAATGCCAGTTTGACCGCCTTTTTCTCGGCGCGGCGACGCTTGAAGAAGGCCGACAACTGGGCCGAGCAGGCATCGGCCAGCACACCGCCGGTCAGCTCGACACTGTGGTTGTGGCGCGGGTCCTGCAAGATCTCGAACACCGACCCCGCAGCACCGGTCTTGAAATCACGTGCGCCGTAAACCACCCGCTTGACCCGGCTATGGATCAGCGCACCGGCACACATACAGCAGGGCTCCAGCGTCACATAAAGAGTGGTGTCGAGCAGGCGGTAGTTCGCCAGCTGTTTGCCCGCCGCCCGGATCGCCATCACCTCGGCATGGGCACAGGCATCGTGTTCGCTGATGGAACGGTTCCACCCCTCGCCCACTACCTGACCATCCAGCACCAGTACGGCACCGACCGGGATCTCGCCAATCCCTTCGGCCCGGGCAGCCAATGTCATGGCATGGCGCATCCACTGTTCGTCCTGCTCGGTTTGACTCGATATATCTGGGACCTCTGATGGTTTCACGCCCATCCCCTCTTTATATTGTTCAATTGTGCTTTTTACATTCCAGCTATCCATACCTGTCAGATGAATCCATAGATAGCAGGCATGATAGCTCGCGGTGACAGGGCGGCGATTATGCCAAATCTGCACGTCAGACCCAAGCCACATCCCGACTGAGCAATAAAGAAGCAATCGGCATCTCTATGATAAAAAAGGAGTTGCACCCGTTTGGCCATGCTATTAGACTTCCTCCCCGTCAGCCGAGTCTGACTCCGTCGGTGTGTAGCGCAGCCAGGTAGCGCATCTGCATGGGGTGTAGAGGGTCGGAGGTTCGAATCCTCTCACACCGACCATTTTCCCCGAGAATAGCCCAGTCAAACGACTGGGCTATTTTTTGCCTCCGATTTATCCTCCTGATGCGGCCTGCCCATCAAGCACAAAAAACACTCAGAACCACTTGAATCCTTTTGCCGAACTCATTAAGATGCGCAACTTTCCGCCGGTAGACAACACAGGGAGGTGGACACACGAGTGAAGGGATCACTGTCCGGCTTGCGTGCAACACAGGACCAGGCATGAACCAGAACACCGATTTCGCACCCGCCATTACGCTTTATTCCGTTCCTCACGACACCCCTTGCCACACCGAAAGCGAAAATGAACAGGTCATCCAGCTGGATGTGATCGATCTTGCCGAACCGGATGATGACTATTGAGCCCGCTCAGATGGCCGCTCAATCACTGGGGCATCGCCTGTTCAACACACTCAGTTTCAGGCCCTTGGCGAGAAATCTGCAAAAAACGACAAACTGCTAATTCTATCAAGGATGGCAGTATTATTGACTGATGCGTCTCCCCCTTCCCTCTCTGGCATCCCCCCCGACAATTGATACAAACCTACGTTATTGCGCTTCACTTTCCATCGTTGTAACCGCTGGTGCCAACAGAGCCTGCATCACCACGCCAAGTTTAAAACGCACGTTCACTAACTAGGTCTAGCAATAGCAAAACATTCATTGCCACATTCAAACGCACTTTATACGGCTGTTTTGGCAAAGCCTGGAGTTAGGTCGGGATTTGTTTTTGCATTTGTAATTTTATTACGTAATAAGTTACAAAATAAGGGTCAGGGTAACGGCCCAAATTAGCCGTTGTCCGATGGGAAAAAGCAGGAGCATAACCATCTGCGTAGAGCTTTTATACCAACCCAATAAAGCAATAAAAAACATCAACTTAACCACACCCAAAAAACAGGTGTTTAAAAAAAACTGTTGACGTAATCAACAATATTTCGCACCTTATCAATCGTGTTACCCCGTTGTTGCGTGAACGTTTCAGGAACAGGGATTCGACTTTAGTCGTAGTTAGTAAGTTCAAAATGTAATTCTCAAAGGAGTAAACCTTATGTCGGCACCGGCTCAGACCCACTGCAGCGCCCGCCTTCGCATCCAGGGCGAGATGCAACCCGAATACGCGCAAATTCTGACGCCGGACGCGGTGGCTCTGGTCTCCGAACTGGTGGAACGTTTTGCTCCCCAAAGAGGGGAATTGCTGAAACAACGTGTGGCACGCCAGGCCCGTATCGATGGCGGCGAGCTGCCGGACTTCCTGCCGGAAACCGCCCACATCCGTGAAGGTGACTGGACCATTCGCGGCATTCCCGCCGACCTGCAAGACCGCCGTGTGGAGATCACCGGCCCGGTCGAGCGCAAGATGGTGATCAACGCCCTCAACGCCAACGTCAAGGTGTTCATGGCGGATTTCGAGGATTCACTGGCCCCTGCCTGGAACAAGGTGATCGAGGGTCAAATCAACCTGCGCGATGCGGTCAACGAGACCATTTCTTACACCAGTCCGGAAGGAAAGGCTTATACCCTGAACGCCGATCCGGCCGTCCTCATCTGCCGGGTGCGCGGTCTGCACCTGCCGGAAAAACATGTCACCTTCGATGGCGAGCCCATCCCCGGCGGTCTGTTCGATTTTGCTCTCTACTTCCTGCACAACTATCAGGCGCTGCTGGCCAAAGGCTCGGGCCCCTACTTCTACGTGCCCAAGTTGCAGAGCCATCTGGAAGGGCGCTGGTGGAGCGAGGTGTTCGCCTGGACCGAGGACAAGTTCGGTCTGCCCCGTGGCACCATCAAGGCCACCGTGCTGATTGAAACCCTGCCAGCCGTATTCGAGATGGATGAGCTGCTCTATCAGATGAAGGATCACATCGTTGCGCTGAACTGCGGCCGCTGGGACTACATCTTCAGCTACATCAAGACCTTGAAGAACCACCCGGATCGGGTACTGCCTGATCGCCAGGTGGTGACCATGGACAAGCCGTTCCTCTCCGCCTACTCGCGGCTGCTGATCAAGACCTGTCACAAGCGCGGTGCGCTGGCGATGGGTGGCATGGCCGCCTTTATTCCGGCCAAGGACGCTGCCGTCAACGAGCAGGTCTTCGCCAAGGTCAAGGCCGACAAGGAGCGCGAAGCCAATAACGGCCACGACGGTACCTGGGTCGCCCACCCTGGCCTCGCCGATACCGCCATGGCGGTGTTCAATGCCACCATTGCGGCGAGTGCCAAGAACCAGATCGGCGTGCTGCGCGAGCAGGATGCCCCCATCACCGCCGCTGATCTGCTGGCCCCCTGTGAGGGCGAGCGCACCGAGGCGGGCATGCGCACCAACATCCGGGTTGCCCTGCAATATCTGGAGGCCTGGATAAACGGCAACGGCTGCGTCCCCATCTACGGCCTGATGGAAGATGCCGCCACTGCCGAGATCTCCCGCACCTCCATCTGGCAGTGGATCCGCCATGGCAAGAGCCTCGCCAACGGCAAGGTGGTGACCAAGGCGCTGTTCCGCCAGATGCTGGCCGAGGAGCTGGAGGTGGTCAAAGCCGAGGTGGGCACCGCACGCTGGCTGGCAGGACGCTTTGCCGAAGCGAGCGAACTGATGGAAGAGATCACCTGCGCCGACACCCTGATCGATTTTCTGACGCTGCCCGGTTACGAGCGGCTCTGAATAACGGGCCCCCAGCGGGGCTCGCCAATAACAAGTCAATGGAAACGTGAAATCAATGAAAGAGGGAACTGATATGGCACTGACCCGTGAGCAACAGATCCAGGCTATCGAGAAAGACTGGGCGGAAAACCCCCGCTGGAAAGGGATCAAGCGCGGCTACAGCGCCGAAGATGTGGTGAACCTGCGCGGCAGCTTGCAGCCGGTGCACACTCTGGCCCAGCGTGGTGCCGACAAGCTGTGGGGTCTGATCCACGGCGACGCCAAGAAAGGCTACGTCAACTGCCTCGGCGCCCTGACCGGCGGTCAGGCGGTGCAGCAGGCCAAGGCGGGGATCGAGGCGATCTACCTCTCCGGCTGGCAGGTGGCGGCGGACAACAACTTGTCCTCCACCATGTATCCGGATCAGTCCCTCTACCCGGCCAACTCGGTACCGTCCGTGGTGGAGCGCATCAACAACTCCTTCGCCCGTGCCGACCAGATCCAGTGGGCCAACAAGGTTGGGCCGCAGGATGAGGGCTTTATCGACTATTTCCTGCCGATCGTGGCCGATGCGGAAGCCGGTTTCGGCGGTGTGCTGAACGCCTTCGAACTGATGAAGGGGATGATTGAAGCGGGCGCCGCTGGCGTGCACTTCGAAGATCAGCTGGCTTCCGTCAAGAAGTGCGGCCATATGGGCGGCAAGGTGCTGGTACCGACTCAGGAAGCGGTGCAGAAGCTGGTTGCTGCCCGTCTGGCAGCCGATGTGTGCGGCACCACCACTCTGGTGATAGCCCGTACCGACGCCAACGCAGCTGACCTGTTGACCACCGACGCTGACCCATACGATGCAGACTTCCTGACTGGCGAGCGCACAGCTGAAGGGTTCTATAAGGTGCGTGCCGGTATCGATCAGGCCATCGCTCGCGGTCTGGCTTACGCCCCCTACGCCGACATGGTGTGGTGTGAAACCGCCAAGCCGGATCTGGACGAAGCGCGTAAATTTGCCGAAGCAATCAAGGCCAAGTTCCCGGATCGCATCCTGGCCTACAACTGCTCCCCGAGCTTCAACTGGAAGAAGAATCTGGACGATGCCACCATCGCCCGCTTCCAGCAGGCGCTCTCCGACATGGGCTACAAGTACCAGTTCATCACCCTCGCGGGTATCCACAACATGTGGTTCCACATGTACGAACTGGCCTACCAGTACGCCCGTGGCGAAGGGATGAAGCACTACGTCGAGATGGTGCAGGAGCCAGAATTTGCCGCCGCCAGCCGTGGCTACACCTTCGTGGCACACCAGCAGGAGGTCGGTACCGGTTACTTCGACAAGGTGACCACCGTCATTCAGGGTGGCCAATCCTCGGTCACCGCGCTGACCGGCTCCACCGAAGAAGATCAGTTCCACTAATAAGAGAGCTGCCTTGAAATAGCAAAACCCCGGCCTGATGCCGGGGTTTCTTTTTATCTGTAATTCAAGCGAAAGTCAGGCCACAACCGCAGACCGCAGACCGCAGAGAGGATCAGAGCTCGAGGATCTCTTTGACAAAGGGGATGGTGAGCTTGCGCTTGGCGCGAAATGAGGCGTTGTCGAGCTGATTAAGAGTGGTAAGCAGAGTGCGCATATCGCGGGAGAGTCGGTTGAGCAGGAAGCGGCCCACATCGATGGGCAGTTTGAAGCCCCGTAGCTCGGCACGCAGTTGCAGGGCACTGAGCTTGCCTTCATCATCCAGCTCTTCGAGATGGAAACTCACCCCCCAGTCGAGGCGCGAGGCGAGATCCGGCAGCTGCAGCCCCAGTTTGCGCGGCGCGCTGCAACCGGTGACGATCAGCGTCCCTTCGCCTTTCTCCTGCCAGCGATTGTAAAAATCAAACAGCGCCCGCTCCCACACGGCATTGCCGGCGATGGCCTCAATGCTGTCGAGGCAGACCAGCGGCAGACTTTCGAGGGCATCAAGCATGCTGGGGTCTAGCTGTTCAAACTGATCGAGGGAGAGATAGGCCGCCGCTGCATCGCGGGCATTGACCTCGGCACAGGTGGCATGGAGCAGATGAGAGCGTCCGGATCCCTTGGCTCCCCAGAAATAGAGGAAAGGCGATCCCTGACCGATGGCCGCATTCTTGAGGGCGGTGATCAGATGAGCATTGGTGCCGGGATAAAAACTGACGAAGGTTTCATCATCCGGTAGTTGTACGGCTAGGGACAGTTGGGCCGGTTGCTTCACTCGTTGGGCTTTGACTGTGACATTTGTGGCTAAGTGTATCATCGCAAAGGCAGATAGAGAACCGCCCGGTCAAGCCGGGCGGTAGACAAAAGCCTTATAAAATCAGGGCTGCGACCATTGGTAACGCAAACCGCTGCCATTATCGTCAACCTTGTGCAGACGACTCTCGAGCTGCAGCGCCCGCACAAGTTCGGCCTGATCCCCTTGCAGGGTAAAGTTGAAGGTAACCTGATCCCCTTCCAGCTTACCGATCGCCACCTTGCTGACGTTGGCCATCCCCTGCAGCATCTTCTGCACGGCGATCATGCTATCCACTTCGGAGAGGCCATCTACCACCAGGATCTGGCTGGTTGCCGGACCAGAAATGCGAGCACCGTAGTTTTTCACCAGCCAGGCCGCCAGGGTATCAGCAAACCCTTGCGCCACTTCGGCCTGAGTGCCGGTGCTATTGCCACGAGTCAGCTCGGTCACTTCACCAGCGGCCTTAGGGCCGTAGAGTCCCCAATCGATGCTCCACTTGTCACCTTCCGGAGTCAGCTTGCCCAACACCACCATCTCGGCGCCATAGCGCTGGCTTGCCTGCAAAATCGGGTCGGCAAAGCGTCCCCAGACGTCGGTGGCACTGACCGCCATGTTGTCATCGAGATCCATCAGCGGAATGCTGATGGGCAGCCCCAGCATCTGGGCCTGCTCACGCAAGGCTTGCGCCCAACCATCGCTGGATTGATCCGCCAGCAGGCGGCGCTCACCCTGATCCACCACCAGCCAGATGGCCATTTGGGGACGCGCCGGGCCAAGCAGGGCAAACTGGCTCTCGGAGACCAGGCTGTTGACCTTGTCACTCTTGAACTCGGCTTTCAGATACTTGACGGAGTCCTGATCCTGATAGCCATAGCTTTTGACATAGTCGCCCGGGGCCGCCAGCGCCTTGACCACCACCGGCTGGGTGAGGATCTCGCGCTTGCCGGTGACCTTGATCAGCACCTGGCCCAGAGCCTGCCCTTGAGCGGCCACCATATCGCCACTGGTCGGGGCCTTGCCCTGATAGAGGTCGGTCACCTGAGCGGCCGAGGCCATGAATGACAAGCCGCAGCAGAGGGCGGTCACAACACGTTTGAACATGAACAGAGTCTCGAAATGGGAGAGTGTGCTTATGGTAGCGGCAAGGCGCATCCTGCGGCAAGGCTGGCACAAGCAGCCACAAACAGCAGAGCCGGCGCATCGCCGGCTCCGATCACCCTTTCCACATGGGAAGCAGGTTAAAGCATTAAGTTACTTGGTACCGAAGATCTTGTCGCCTGCATCGCCCAGACCCGGCACGATGTAGCCTTTCTCGTTCAGCCCCTGGTCGACAGAAGCACAGTAGAGCTCTACGTCAGGGTGAGCGGCTTCCAGCGCCTTGATCCCTTCCGGCGCGGCAACCAGTACCAACACCTTGATGGATTGGCAGCCTTTCTTCTTCAGCAGATCGATGGTGGCGATCATGGAGCCGCCGGTGGCCAGCATCGGATCGATGACCAGCGCCAGACGCTCTTCGATGTTGCTGACGATCTTCTCGAAATAGGGAACCGGTTGCAGGGTCTCTTCATCGCGGTAGATACCGACCACGCTGACGCGGGCACTCGGCATGTGCTCCAGCACGCCATCCATCATGCCAAGGCCGGCACGCAGGATAGGTACGACGGTTACCTTCTTGCCTTTGATCTGGTCAACTTCTACTGGCCCATTCCAGCCATCGATGATAACCTTCTCGGTTTCGAAGTCAGAGGTCGCTTCATAGGTCAACAAACTGCCCACTTCTTTGGCCAGTTCACGGAAACGCTTGGTGCTGATATCGCCTTCACGCATCAGACCGATCTTATGTTTGACCAGGGGGTGTTTGACTTCAACGACTTTCATTATTATCTCCTCTAACCTGCCGCAAAAAAAATCGCGGAATCATACAACAAAAGCCACCGCTTGTAGAGCATTTCCGCGCAAAAACGCGCAAACGATTTCCTTTCTGGTTTTTCACCGCCACTGTTAGAATACGCCCCGAATTTTACCCTCCACTTCTTTACATGACGGGGAATACGCGTGACTGACAAAACCTCACTGAGCTACAAGGATGCTGGCGTAGATATCGATGCCGGCAATGCACTGGTTGAACGTATCAAGGGCGTGTCAAAGCGCACTCGTCGTCCTGAAGTCCTTGGTGGTCTTGGCGGCTTTGGGGCCTTGTGTCAAATCCCTGCGGGCTACAAGGAGCCGGTACTGGTCTCCGGTACCGATGGTGTGGGCACCAAGCTGCGGCTGGCCATCGACCTGAAGAAGCACGACACCGTGGGCATCGATCTGGTGGCCATGTGCGTCAATGATCTGATCGTACAGGGCGCCGAACCGCTGTTCTTCCTCGACTACTATGCAACCGGCAAGCTGGACGTGGACACCGCAGCCGCGGTAGTCACCGGGATCGGTGCCGGTTGCGAGCAATCCGGCTGTGCCCTGGTGGGCGGCGAGACCGCCGAGATGCCGGGTATGTATGAAGGGGAAGACTACGACATCGCCGGTTTCTGCGTCGGTGTGGTGGAGAAGAGCGAAATCATCGACGGCAGCAAGGTCGGTGAAGGGGATGCCCTGATCGCGCTGGCCGCCAGCGGCCCTCACTCCAACGGCTTCTCCCTGATCCGTAAAATTCTGGAAGTCTCCAAAGCCGACGTGCATCAGCCGCTGGGTGACACCACCCTGGCCAACGCCCTGCTGGAGCCGACCCGCATCTATGTGAAACCAGTGCTCAAGCTCATCAAGGAGTGCGAGATCCACGCCCTGTCCCACATCACCGGCGGTGGCTTCTGGGAAAACATCCCCCGCGTATTGCCTGCCAATACTCAAGCGGTGATCGACGAGCAGAGCTGGCAGTGGCCGGCGGTGTTCAGCTGGCTGCAGCAGGCTGGCAACGTCACCCATCACGAGATGTATCGCACCTTCAACTGCGGTGTCGGCATGATCATCGCCCTGCCCGCCAACCAGCTGGAGAAGGCGCTGACCCTGCTCAAGGCGGAAGGTGAAAACGCATGGCACATCGGTCATATCGCCAAGGCAGCAGACGGTGAGGAGCAGGTCATCATTCAATGAATGACCGGATCAACAGCCAAATGACCGCCCCCATGAAGCACATCCTGGTGCTGATCTCCGGCAACGGCAGCAACCTGCAGGCGATCCTCGACCACTGCGCAAGCGGCAAGATTGCCGGTGAAGTGATCGGCATTATCAGCAACAAGGCCGATGCCTATGGTCTGGTTCGCGCCAAAGAAGCGGGGGTGGCGACCTCCATTCTGGCCCAGCAGCAGTTTGCCAGCCGGGAGGAGTATGACGCCGCCCTGCTGGCGCTGATGGCAGACTATCAGCCGGATCTGGTGGTGCTGGCGGGGTTTATGCGGATATTGAGCAGCGATCTGGTGCGCCATTTCGCCGGGCGGATGATCAATATCCACCCCTCCCTGCTGCCCAAGTATCAGGGCTTGCACACTCACCAACGCGCTATCGATGCCGGTGATAGTGAGCATGGCGCCAGCGTCCACTTCGTCACCGAAGAGCTGGACGGAGGCCCGGTGATCCTGCAGGCCCGTGTGCCCATCTTTGCAGGGGACACGGCGGACGAGGTGGCGGCACGGGTACAGGCGCAGGAGCACAGCATCTATCCGCTGGTGGTACGCTGGTTCTGCGAAGGCCGACTGCAGATGGTGGATGGCGCCGTGCAACTGGATGGCGCCCTGCTGGGCCCCGCGGGTTACGCCTGCGAGTAACCGCTAACAACTGCATGTCAGATACAACAAGGGAGGCTTAGGCCTCCCTTGTCATTTCTACCTACCACACGATGGCTTAGGTCAGGTCCGATTACGCCGCTACGCGGCCAAGCGACCCTACACCGGATTGTCGATATCGATAAAGGTAACATCCAACCCATGCACGGTCGCCAGCCACTCCCCCAGCGCCTTGATGCCATAACGCTCGGTGGCGTGATGGCCAGCGGCGTAGAAGTGCATCCCCATCTCGCGGGCGGTGTGAATGGTCTGCTCGGAGGCTTCACCGGAGATAAAGGCATCGATCCCCTGCTCCGCCGCCAGATTGATGTAGCTCTGACCGCCGCCGGTGCACCAGGCCACGGAGCGAATTAGCTCGGGGCCGGTATCGCCCCAATAGAGTGGTTCGCGGCCAAGGCGCTCGGCAATCAGCTTGGCAAAGTCGGCGCCGCTCATGGGCTGCTCCAGCTTGCCCACCATGGCGACGCTCTTGCTGTTCCACGGCTCCAGACCACGGCGCACCTTGATGTCGAGCAGCTTGGCGAGCTGGGCGTTGTTACCCACCTCGGGGTGAACATCCAGCGGCAAATGATAGGCAAACAGGTTGATATCGTGGGTCAGCAGGGTCTTGAGCCGACGCTGCTTCATGCCGGTGATCTGGGCCGGTTCACCGCTCCAGAAGTAGCCGTGATGGACCAGAATGGCATCAGCCTCGGCAGCCACCGCCGCGTCGATAAGCGCCTGACTGGCGGTGACACCGGTCACCACCTTGCGAATGCGCTCGCGCCCCTCCACTTGCAAACCGTTGGGGCAGTAATCCTTGATGGCGTGCGGTTCGAGCAGATGATTCAGTACGGTTTCGAGTTTTCGATGAGAGATCATAGGGGTCCCTTATTAAGGCTCGGCCCCCTGCTTTACCAATAAAAACAGGGCCCAGGCTCAAAGCGCCAAGGGCCCCATGATAATCGAGCCGGGCCGTCAAGACCATGACCGCCCCCACACAGTGCAGTTTCCCTCCCGGCCTCAGGCTGGCAGGTCGATCCCCGCCTCCCGCATCTGGGCCAGCTTGTAGCGCAGGGTGCGCGGGCTGATGCCGAGCCGGTCGGCCACCGCCTTGCGGCTGCCGTTACAATCTTGCAGGGTGTCGAGGATGATCTGGTGCTCCTGCTGCTTGAGCTCGCTGCCGAGGCGATCGCCGCCATAGCTGCGCTCCACGCTGACAAACTCCATCTCCTGCTCGTCCAGCTCCTCCAGAATGAGGTGGTCACAATCAATGATCCCGTCCGGGCTAAGGATCAGGGCACGCTGTACCACGTTGTCCAGCTCCCGCACGTTGCCGGGCCAAGGGTGGGCCAGCAGCCGCTCTCGCGAGGCATCCGTCAACTGCGGTGTCGGTAACCCCTGCTGACTGGCATGAAGTGCCAGCAGGTGTTCCGCCAGTGGCAGAATGTCGCCGGGCCGCTCACACAGGGCAGACCAGCGCAGCGGGAAGACGTTGAGGCGATAGTAGAGATCTTCGCGAAACAGGCCATCCTGCACCGCTTTTTTCAAATCCCGGTTGCTGGTGGCGATGACCCGCACATCCAGCGGGATCATCTTGCGACTACCGAGCCGCTCCACCTCTTTCTCCTGCAACACCCGCAGTAATTTGGCTTGCAACCCCTGATCCATCTCGGTGATCTCATCGAGCAGCAGGGTGCCCCCCTGCGCCTGCTCGAACTTGCCGGGACACCCCTGCACCGCGCCGGTAAACGCCCCCTTCTCGTAGCCAAACAGGGTCGCCTCCAGCATGTTTTCCGGAATGGCGGCGCAGTTGATGGCGACGAAGGGCTGCTCGGCGCGGCTGGAGTTATCGTGAATGTAACGGGCCAGCACCTCTTTCCCCGTCCCACTCGGGCCGGTCACCATCACGGTCGCTTCGCTTCTGGCCACCCGGGTCGCCAGCTGGAACAGCTCGGCAGTTTTGGGATCCCCGTAGACCACGGCGCGCTTCTCCACCTTCTGGGCGGGCACATAGCGGCTAACCTGATTAAGCAGCACCTCCGGCGAAAAGGGCTTGGCCAGATAGTCGATGGCCCCTTCACGCATGGCGCGCACCGCACCGTCGATATTGGCGTAGGCGGTCATCAGCAGCACGGGTATCTGCGGATATTGCTGGCGGATGGTGGCCAGCAGGGTGAGGCCGTCCATCCCCCCCATCTGGATATCGGAGATCACCATGTCAAACGGCTGACGGGAGAGGGCCAGCAGAGCCCGCTCGCCGCTGTCTGCTTCACGGCACTCATAACCGCCGAGCAAAAGGGTATCTACCAGCGCTTCGCGCAGGCCATTGTCATCTTCAACTACCAGGATCCTGGCCTGTGTCATGCTACACCTCCCACAGCCAACAGCTCTAGCTCATTGACATGAACCGCCAACGGCCAGCAGGCCCCGGCTAACAACCTGGATCCGATATGAGTCATGCTACACCTCCAAGCTGCACCGGTTGCTGGTGCAGGGGGAACGACAGAGTAAAGCAGGTGCCTTCACCAGGAACCGAGGCCACACCGACCTCCCCCTGATGGGCACGCACTACAGATTGCACCACCGCCAGCCCGAGACCAGTGCCCTGGGAGCGAGTGGTAAAGAAGGGTTCGAATACCTGACCGAGCTGATGGGAAGGGATCCCCTTGCCATTATCGATGACCCGCATCTCCACCCGGGCACCGCTGCGCACCGCGCTGACCAAGAGTGACGTGGCCCCTGCCTGCTGGGCATTGGCAATCAGGTTGTTGATGGCTCCCGCCAACGCACTGCTGTTGGCCAGCAGACAGAGATCGGGCTCCGGCGCCTCCATGTGCAACTCGCAGCCCTGCTGCTGGCAAAAGGCCTCGGCACCAGCCTGCACTTCAGCCAGCAAGCCCTGTACCGAGATGGGGGTGACCACCTGATTGTCACCGTTGCGGGCGAACAGCAGGATGTCGTTGATCTGCTTCTCCAGATCCTGCAAACGGGCCATCAGCTTTTGCTGAAACTGATTGCGAGATTCCGGTTTGAGGGTGCGGTTGGCCAGATTGGCGGCATAGAGCATGGCGGCAGAGAGCGGCGTGCGGATCTGGTGGGCGAGCGAGGCCGCCATATTGCCCAGCGCCGACAGTCGCTTCATGTGGTTGATGCGGTCTTGCAGTTTACGGGTTTCGGTCAGGTCATTGATAAAGACCAGCTGGCCGGGCTGATCCGGCAGCGGTTGGGTCGAGAGCTGCACCCGACGTCCGTCACGCAAGGAGATCTCGTGGCCATCATCTTCGCGCGGCTCGAAGCAGCGGGCAATGATGTGGCGCCAGAGCTCCCCTTCCAGCGGCTCCCCCAGCAGGGAGATGGCCGCCGGATTCGCGCGGGTGACCACCCCTGCCCCATCAAGCAGCAACACCCCGGTGGGGAGCGCCTTGAAGATGGCATAGAGCTGGCTCACTTCGTGGGACTGGAGTGGCATGTCCTGCTGCTGGATTGTCATAAACCTGACCTCAAACTGGCTATTGGGTCAGGTTATTCAATTTCCATGCCACTAAATTATATGAATTAAAACAATAAATTGCGCATTAGCGTCAAGGCTTTGACCCTTAGACGTCCTTGCTCATTCCGTACTTTTTCATCTTCTCCACCAAAGTGGTACGCCGCATGCCGAGCAGATCGGCGGCGCGGGCCACCACCCCGTCCTGAGACTCCAGCGCCTGACGGATCAGCTCCACTTCGAGGTCGGCCAGCATCTCTTTGAGGTTGACCCCCTCCTCCGGCAACTGCATGGTGCGGGCCGAGGCGAGGGAGTGATCCAGCTCGGGCGGGTCCTGAAACACCGCCGCCAGCGCATCCCGTTCATCCATCTCGGTCAGCCGCTCATCCCGCGGCTCGCTCGGCAGCAGGCGATAACGGCTCGGCAGATCGGCCACATCGACGATCTGGTGCGGGTAGAGGATCAACAGCCGCTCCAGCAGGTTGGATAGCTCGCGCACGTTACCGGGCCAGGGGTACTGCATAAGCGACTCCAGCGCCCGCTGGGTCAGCCGGATAAAGCCATGGTGCTGCTCGGCATGGCGGTTGAGCAGCTCCTGCAGCAGCAGCGGGATGTCGTCGATGCGATCCCGCAGCGGCGGCGTCTCAATGGGGAAGACGTTGAGGCGGTAGTAGAGATCTTCACGAAAACCCTGGGTGCGGATCATCGCCTCCAGATCCCGGTGGGTAGCCGCTATGATGCGCACATCGGCCTGAATGGGCTTGCCGCCTCCGACCCGGTCGAACAGCCGCTCCTGCAATACCCGCAGCAATTTGACCTGCATCGGCATCGGCATATCGCCGATCTCGTCGAGAAACAGGGTGCCCCCCTGCGCCAGCTCGAAGCGACCGCGACGAGCCGCGATGGCGCCGGTAAACGCCCCCTTCTCGTGGCCGAACAGTTCGCTCTCCAGCAATTCGGCCGGAATAGCGCCGCAGTTGATGGGCACGAAGGGGCCTTGACTTCGGGAAGAGAGTTCGTGGATAGCACGAGCCACCACCTCTTTACCGGTGCCGGACTCCCCGAGGATCAGCACGTTGGCATCGGTCTCGGCCACCTGGCCAATCAGGCGGCGTACCTCCTGGATCCCCTTCCCTTTGCCCACCAGCAAGCGCAGCAGGGCCTGACCCTTGTCATGGGTCTGCTGACGAGGATGCAAGGAGACGAACGCCTGACAGAAGTGCAGATGACGGGTGAGGGATTCATAGGTAAAAGGCGAGAGCGCGACCCCGATAAAGTTGCTGTTGGGCAGATCGGCCTCAACCAGCGAGAGGAAGGGGGTACGGGGGAAAGCAGCCAGCAGCTCTGACAAGGGACGGTCGGTCAGCTCACCCACCAGCACCCCTTGCAGCGGGCCGGAGGATTCGATGGCCACATCCAGATCGCCTTGTGCCACCTCTTGCCACGGGATCCCCATAAACGAGAGCACGGTTCCCAACTGTTGGCGCCGCTGCGCATCGGCATCAACAATCAACACGCCCATCTCCACCATATCCATTCCTCGCGATGTCCTGATCTAACTTATTGTTTTATTTGGTCATAAAACGCGGTTGGGCGATGTCATGACCGGCACAAAGTGCCAAAATTCCGACACATTGTCAAAAATTGTCGTATTCAGGCTAAGTGTATCGACAGAAACGGGAGATTAGATAAATTTTGCCGAGGAATTTTCTGCATGCAGCGCCGCCCATAAACGCCGCCTATCGCAGAAAGAAAACTGCCCTCGTCAGAGGGCAGCATGCAATACGATGAAGGGAACTCAGTGATGGTTATGGTGGTGCGGCGCCGCGTAACGACACTCGGGAAAACGGCTGCAGGCCAGAAAAAGGCGACCGGCGTGCGGGCCTTTTTTCGCCTCCCGCTCCACCAGCGGCGCATCGCAACGGGGGCAGTGCTGTACCTCGTGATCCTCATCCTCCTCCACGTCGGCGAACAAGCCATCGACCAGCTCACCCTCACTCTGTGGCGCCTCCACCATCCCCTTGGCCTGAATGGCGGGCTCGTGGAGCGACGCAGGCGAGATCGCCTCGGCATGGGCAGTGCGGCCACGCATCCCGGCACCGACATCCACGCCATCCAGCAGCAGGGGGTTGAAGGTCGGCTCGCGGCGCGCCCCGTGCGGCAGATCCTCTACCAGCGGTTCGCTGGTTTTGACCAGCAGTGGCAGGATCTGTTCGCGCAGCTCTTCCACCAGATAGCTGGCACTTGCCGGGATCTGCAGCAACGGCAGTCCGGCGCTGTCGCAGGCGGTTTTCAGAAAGAGATCCCGCGCCTTGCGCTTCTGGTGACGGTGGGAGCTGTCATCCAGCTCGATGGCACAGATAAAGGAGAGATCCGCGGGGTGGCAAAGCAGATAGTCGAAATGCTTGGCACTGATCTTGTTGAAGTGCTGCTGCCATTTGCTTTTGCCGATCCCGGCCTGCGGCGTCAGCACATCAGCCACCCGCACCTTGGCAAAGACCCGGGCCTTGTCACCCACCGCCAGATCCAGTACCCCGAGGAAGGATCGCTCAGCGGGACTGAACAGGGTCTCCTGCACATCATAGGGCAGGCGCTTTTGCTGTCTGCCTCTGCTCCAGAAGATCGCCAGCACAAGCAGCGCCAGCAACAACAATCCCGATAGGACAAGGGTATTCATGAGAGCACGATCCAGTTCACGACACGAAAGGGGAATTACTTTACCACAGCCGCCACGGAGCAAGGCAGCAGACCCGTGTATAGAAAGTGAAAAGTTCCGTCTTTTTATCTATTTGTCAGCAGGCGGGGGTTCATATGACCAGCCCCAGCAGGCACAATAGGCACAATAGGCACAATAGGCACAATAGGCACAATAGGCACAATAGGCACAATAGGCACAATAGGCACAATAGGCTCAATAGGAACAATAGGAACAATAGGCACAATAGGCATAGAGTAAGAAATCCCATTTCAAGGAGAGCAGGATGCAAAAGCAATTGGTGGTCACCGTGATCGGTGCAGACAAACCCGGGATCGTCGAGAGTCTGGCTGCAGTCATCAGCCGCGAGCAGGGCAACTGGCTGGGCAGCGCCATGAGCGAACTGGCGGGACAGTTTGCCGGTATCCTCCATGTCTCCGTGCCCGATGAGCACTATCGCAGCCTGTGCGAAGCGCTTGCCCTGCTGCCGGGTCTGACCATCAGCTTTGCCGAAGGGACACCGACCGCCGAACCGGCTCATCAGGTGATGATGACGGTGACCGGCAACGACCGCCCCGGTATCGTCCACGAAGTGGCCAGCATCCTGCGCCAGCTCGAGATCAACGTGGCCGATCTCACCACCGGCTGTGAACCGGCCCCCCACTCCGGCGCCCCGCTCTTTTACGCCCATGCGCTGGTTGCCCTGCCCGACGGGCTCGCCATGGATGTGCTTATCACCGCGCTGGAATCCCTTTTCGACGATCTGGTGGTCGACATCGACGAGGCGTTCAGCGAGCAGTAACCATCTTGTCATTTATTTGTCATATATTAACGCCATAACTGCCGCGCAGACGCGACCTGAAACAGAGGCACAAGATGAGCACCGACAAGCAGTATGAAGAGAAAGAGCTGAGCTGGCTCTCATTCAATGAACGGGTGTTGCAAGAGGCAATGGACAAGACGGTGCCCCTCATCGAGCGGGTTCGTTTTCTGGGGATCTTCTCTTCCAACCAGGATGAGTTCTTCAAGGTGCGGGTGTCGGACGTCAAGCGTCGCATCCTCATCAATGAAGTACATGGTGGCGACGATGAAGCGAAAGTGCTGCTGCGTGCCATCCAGCAAAAAGTGATGGCGCTCGGTGAAGCGTTCGACAACACCTATAAAGAGCTGTTGATTGCGCTCGCTCGCCACAACATCTTTCTGGTCAACGAGAACCAGCTCTCCGATGCCATTCAGAAGTGGCTGCGGGTCTTCTTCAAGGAGAAGGTGCTGCGTCACATCATCCCGATCCTGCTTAACAAGGAGGTCAATCCGGTCAAATTCCTCAAGGATGAGTACACCTATCTGGCCATCGAGATGAAGAAGAATGGTCAGGTGATCCAGTACGCCCTGGTGGAAGTGCCGACCGACGACCTCCCCCGCTTCTTCCAGCTGCCGCCGGAAGGGACCCGCCGCAAGAAGCAGATCATCATTCTGGATAACGTCATCCGCTTCTGCCTCGACGAGATCTTCAAAGGCTTCTTCGACTACGACGAGATTGCCGCCTATGCGGTGAAGCTGACCCGGGATGCCGAATACGATCTCTCCGACCAGCTGGACTTGAGCCTGGTGGACAAGATGAGTGACGGCTTGAAGCAGCGCCTCACCGCCATGCCAGTGCGCTTCGTCTACGAACGGGAGATGCCCGCTGCCATGATCAGCTTCCTCAAGCTCAAGCTGCAGATCAGCTCCTACGACGCCATCATGCCGGGCGGGCGCTATCACAACTTCAAGGATTTCATCGGCTTCCCCAACGTGGGTCGTGACTATCTGGAAAACCCCAAGCTGCCGGCGCTGGATTGCCGCGATTTTGACGGCTTCGTCAACGCCTTCGATGCGATTACCAAGCAGGATATCCTGCTCTACTACCCGTACCACAAGTTCCACCACTTCACCGAGCTGGTGCGCCAGGCGGCGTTCGATCCGGCGGTCAGCGCCATTCGCATCAACATTTATCGGGTGGCCAAGAAGTCGCGGATCATCCACTCCCTCATCGATGCTGCCAACAATGGCAAGAAGGTGACCGTGGTGGTCGAACTGCGCGCCCGTTTCGACGAAGCGGCCAACATCGACTGGGCCAACATCCTCACCGATGCCGGGGTCAAGGTGGTGTTCGGGGTACCGAGCCTCAAGATCCACTCCAAGCTCTGCCTTATCACCCGGCATGAGAACGGGGAAGCGGTGCGCTATGCCCACATCGGCACCGGTAACTTCAACGAGAAGACCGCCAAGATCTACACCGACTTCTCGCTGCTGACCCGCAATCCGGATATCACCGCCGAAGTGGAAGGGGTGTTTGAATACATCGAGTACCCCTATAAGCGATACAAATTCAACCACCTGCTGGTCTCCCCCATCAACAGCCGCCGTCAGCTCTATCGCCTCATCGACAACGAGCTCTCCAACGCCAAGGCGGGCCAGCCGAGCGGTATCATCCTCAAGATCAACAATCTGGTGGACAAGGATCTCATCAACCGCCTCTATGCCGCCGGTCAGGCCGGGGTGCCGATCCAGATGATCATCCGTGGCATGTGCGCCCTGCGCCCGGGCGTACCGGGTCTCAGTGACAACATCAAGGTGATCAGCATCATCGACCGCTTCCTCGAGCACCCGCGGGTGATGGTGTTCCACAACAAGGGCAATCCCCAGCTCTATATCTCCAGCGCCGACTGGATGAGCCGCAATATCGACGGCCGGATCGAGGTGGGCACCCCCATTTATGACGAGCGTCTCAAGCAGCGCATCATGGACATTCTCGAGCTACAACTGAGTGATACCTGCAAGGCGCGGGTCATTGATGCCGACCAGCAGAACGAATATGTGAAGCGGGGCAACCGCCGCAAGATCCGCTCTCAGGTGGCGATTTACGACTATCTCAAACGTATCGAGTCAAACAATGGACAATAGTCTCTATGCCGCCGTGGATCTCGGCTCCAACAGTTTTCATATGGTGATCGCCCATCTGAGCGAAGGGCGTTTTCGCATCGTCGATCGCATCAAGGAGCGAGTCCGGCTGGCGGAAGGGATGGATGAGCAGAAACGAATGAGCCCGGAGGCGATGGAACGCGGCCTCGCCTGTCTGTCACTCTTTGCCGAGCGGCTCACCAACATCAAACCGGATCAGATCCGCATCGCAGGTACCTATACCCTGCGCCGTGCCAGCAACGCCCGCGAATTTGTGAGTGAAGCAGCCAAGGTGCTCAACCACCCCATCGAGATCATCAGCGGGCAGGAAGAAGCACGGCTCATCTATCAGGGGGTCGCCCATACCCAGCATATCGAAGGCCAGGTACTGGTGATCGATATCGGTGGCGGCAGCACCGAGCTCATCATCGGCGAAGGGTTTGAGCACAAGGCCCTCACCAGTCGCAAGATGGGCTGCGTCAGCTTTACCCAGAGCTTCTTTGCCAGCGGCAAGCTGAGCGACAAGCACTTCACCAATGCCGTGCTGGAGGCGCAGCACCAGCTCGCCCCCATCGTCAACCAGTACCGCAAGCTGGGCTGGCAGAGCTGTCTTGGCAGCTCCGGTTCCATTCGTACGGTACGGGATGTACTGCAAGGCGAAGGGCTGACTGACGGCAGCATCACGCTGGAGGGGCTGGAGCGGCTCAAGGCGCTGATGATTGAGCGCAAGCGAGTCGATAACCTCAAGCTGACAGGGCTTACCGAGGAGCGCCAGGAGGTGTTTGCCGCTGCAGTCGCCATCCTGCTCGGGCTGTTTACCTCGCTGCCCATCGAGCGGCTCGACTACTCCGACGGTGCCCTGCGCGAAGGGTTGCTGTATGAGTTCGAGGAGCGCTTGCAACACCACGATATTCGCGAACGGACGGCACAGGCGCTCGGCACCCACTACCGGATGGACCGCAAACAAGCCGCCCGGGTGGAGCAGAGCGTGCTGACACTGTTTGATGCCTTGCAAGAGCCCTGGCAGATGGAGATAGAGCCCTATCGCGCCATCCTCGGCTGGGCGGCGCGGCTGCATGAAATTGGCCTTGCCATCAACTACAGCGGCATTCATCGCCACTCCGCCTATATCCTGCAACACACCGACCTGCCCGGCTTCAACCAGGACGATCAGGCCCTGCTGGCGGCGCTGGTGCGCTTTCAGCGCAAGGGGCTCAAGCTATCCGAACTGCCGCCCCTGCCCAACCACGACATGCAAACGGTGCTGCGCTGCATCCGCATTTTGCGCCTCGCGGTGGCCGCTCACCACAAGCGCCAGGACAACCTGCTGCCTGAGTGGAGAGTCGCAGTACAAGGCGATCAGCTGGTCGTGACCCTGCCGATCGACTGGTGCGAGGATAACCGCCTGCTGATGCAGAATCTGGAGAAGGAGCATCGTTATTGCCAGGAGCAGGGCTGGCCACTGTTATTCCAGCTCGGCTAAACCGGAAAGATAAATGCAAAAGGCAGCCCACTGGCTGCCTTTTGCATATCAATCCACCCGTTACTGCAACTCGGGCAGCAACCACTTGGCCATCTCGAAGTAGATGATAAGGCCGGTGCCATCAACCAGTGTCGCGATGAATGGCGCAGACACCACCGCCGGATCGATGCGAAAACGGCGCAGCACCATGGGAATAATGGACGCGACCGTGGCACTCCAGAGCACGATAGCGATGATGGTAAAGGTCACCACCATGCCAATCTGGGGGCCGACGCCAAGGCTCCATGCCCGCACCCAGGCCGCCATGGCAATGGCCCCCGAGATGAGCAGACCGGTGGAGAGCTCCTTTTTCAGCACGGTGCCGAGATTGCGCAGGCTCACCTCCCCGACCGCCATGGCACGTACTATGGTGGTGGTGATCTGGGTGCCGCTGTTACCGCCAGTACCGATCAGGAGCGGAATGAAGAAGGCCAGCGCAATGGCCGCTTCCAGCTGCTCCTCAAATGCCCGCAACACGGTGCCGGTGTAGGCTTCTGCCACAAACAGAATGAGCAGCCAGCCCACCCGCTTGCGCCACAGCTGCCAGGGTGTTGCCTGCAGGTAGGGAGTATCGAGCGGGGATGAGCCCCCCTGCATCTCGGCATCCTCGGTGGACTCGAGCTCCAGAATATCGGCCGCGTCATCGACGTGGAAAATACCGACCAGTCGTCCCTGATCCTCGACCGGCAGAACCGAGAGATCGCGGTCGATCAGCAGACGTGCGGCCAGCTCCTGATCCGCCCGGGCGTTGATCCGCACCGTCTCCCGGTTCATCAGGCTTGCCACACAAGCCAGCGGGTCGGCAATTAGCAACGTCTTGAGGGAGAGGCTCCCTTGCAGGCGACCATCCCCGTTGACCACATAAATGTGGCGAAACAGCTGGGCATTGTCCCAGGCATCGTGGATCAGCTGTTTGGCGTGACCGACCGTGTCCTCCTCCCGCACCGCCAGATACTCGTGGCGCATGTTGGCCCCCACCGATTCGCTGGGCCAATCCAGCAGGGAGTAGTACATGGCCTGAGCCTGGGTCGGGAAGCGGGCCAGCAACATGGTGCGATCCTGACGGCTGAGTTTGCGCAGGATAGCGACCATCTCGCGACGGGGAATGGCCTCCTGCAACACACTGACGATGCTGCCATGGAGCCGCTGCAACAGGCGACCGGCACTCTCTGCCGAGAGCGAGCCAAGCAGTTCGGCCCCTTGCGGGATGGGCAGGGTGTCAAAGATGCAATTGAGCTCTTCCGGACGCAGAGTCAGCAGCTGATCGGCGCGCTGAACCGGATCCAGATTATGTTCCAGCCAACCCTGCAGGGCAGCCAGATCGAGCAGTTGGTGACGGTTAAGAATGGTATGTGTTTTCTTCATCACAGATATCCTCATGTGATTTCAGGCAAGCCTGAATGCCTCCGGAAATAGCCGGATGCAACGACAAGAAAACAGCAATTTGATTGACGAGTAATAGGCAGGAAATGACGCCGTTCGGCGTGTCATCATCCCCACGTACCAGCTTTAGCACTGTATAACGTATCCGGCATGCCGGAAGCCACTTGGGTTTACACCTTAATCCGATGAAAACTGTCCTGATCTTGGGCGTCTCTGGACGTCGTGAGATCAGTGGCCTGTGTTTATACAGGAGCCTCGCCTAACGAGATGCTGCAAATAATTCGCACAACCCTCTGTTGTGCGGGCGGCATGATTATCCAATCCCGCAGGGAGGTCAACCCCGCAGTAACCATTAAATCGGGGATGGCAACAGCTTGTTACAATTGGCAGGAAATAGCGCGGAACAGGTTTGCAGAGCGGAGATAACAGAAAAGGCCCAAAAGGGCCCCTTTATTAGCGAATATAGTCAAATAGCGTCAGGCGACTTATTTTGCTGAAAGAGAGTTGCGAGGCACTCAATGCCGCATCCTCTTTGGAGAGCGTCGAAATAACCTCATAGAGATCCGCCTCCGATACCTTGGCCCTTGCCTCTGAGTTGAGGGTGCTGAGCCCTTCATTGGAGCCCATGACCTGTTCCAGACTGTTCATCCGACCACCCAGCTCACCCAACCCATGATCGATATTCAGGCGAGCATTCTTCATATGGACGGTAGCATCGGCTACTTTT
This sequence comes from Aeromonas aquatilis, assembly GCF_054052405.1. Classification (NCBI taxonomy): domain Bacteria; kingdom Pseudomonadati; phylum Pseudomonadota; class Gammaproteobacteria; order Aeromonadales; family Aeromonadaceae; genus Aeromonas; species Aeromonas aquatilis. Next base: position 46,571 of record NZ_JBSTYP010000008.1, read on the forward strand.
TGCTCGAAGGTATTGGCAGTAATAGTAGGATCACGCAAGGCAGTGATAAAATCCGACATGCCGTTCAATATGTTGTCATTCTTCGGTGGATTGAGAGCAAACTGCTGAGCCGCGCCACCTGCTGGCAGATCAAGGGTCAACTCCAGACCATTGAAAGGGATCTTGGAGCCCGGAGTATAGTTACCCGTTAGCAAGGTATTGCCACCGGCATCCTTGATATCATAGGTATCAGGCGGACCGATGGTTGTCGATACGGTATAGGTGTTGCTGGGCAGTGCCGAGTTGTAATTGGATTTAAAAAAGTTATCAACGTTGCCTTGATCGCCGATCCCCAACTTGATATTCGCAGTGGTGGCACTGGCAGTTCTCCTGGTCGCCACAATCTCAAACAAATCCTGCCCGGAGTCATTGGCAGCAATTTGTACTGTGGGTGACACCTGAATATTCCGCTGGCCTGGATCACCCTGATATATATATTTCCCGTTGGCATCTTTGATATAGGGCTGGGTCTTGCTTTGATTGCCACCAAATATAAACTCACCCGAGGAGTTCTTGCTATTCATCAGGTCAAACATTTGCTGCTGCAACCCTTCCAGCTCGCTGGCGATAGCCTTGCGATCATCCTCACTGACTGAGCCGTTATTTGATTTCTGGATCAGGGTCTGGGCACTCAGCATCGCGGTATTCAAAGAGTCCAATACTGTCTCTTCATGACCGAGACTGTTCTCCAGCAGGCTACCGTTGACCCCATACTGCTTAAAGAGATCGATCTCCTTGGTCAGTGCCATTTTTTGGCTCATACCCGCGGGATCTTCGCCGGCAGTCTGAAATTTATTACCGGTTTGCAACTGTTGATAGGCAGTATTCAGCCGCTCATTGGCACTGTTGAGGGAATAAATATTCCGGTCGTAGATCATGTTGGTGGTGATGCGCATGACGTTACCTCACGGACGAGAGCAGTGTATCGAAAATCGTTTTGGCCGTACTGACGATTTGCGCAGAAGCGGCATAGGATTGCTGGAAGCGGATTAGATTGGCTGCCTCCTCCTCCAGATTGACCCCTGACACGCTTTCATAGATGCCGGTGCTCTGGATCAGTTTGGATTCATTGGCCTTGAGCAAGGTTTTTGCCTGACTGGTATTGTTGCCCACTTCCATCACCAATCCGGAATAAGCCTCGTTAAAGGTCATTTTGTCATTGGTAGTGCCACCATTGGTGCTCTTGCGCACCAGATCCTTGTTTTGCAGCTCGGCCAGTGCCAGACCATTGCTGTTATCGGCAAAGCCATTGCTGTTGTAGCTGAGCTTGAAGCTGTCGTTAGCCTTCACGGTTCCGGTGATACTGAACTCGTAGCCAGGCGCCTGTTTCGGGTTGCTATAGACTGCGGCTCCGGCGGGGAACGGGTTGACGATAGCCGACATCAGGTTTTGCCCCTTGCTGCTCGCGGGCGCCGTGCCAACCAAGGTAGTACCATCGGCTTGAAAGACCTGATAGTTACCGCTGGCATCGATTTTGACCACCTGAGGTGCCGTCGGGCTCAGGGTATTGGTGCCAAAACCCGACCCAGCTCCGGTATTGAATACGCCTCCCAGTTTGATCTCTGCACCGCCACCATTATTGGTGGTCTTTTCCGCTTTAAGCGGAGAGGCCAACGCCAAATCTTCCGGTCGGGTGATCAGTTGCCCCAGTCCGGAGGCCGCGCTTTTGGTCGGTTGCAGCAACAATTTGTCACCCGCAGCCGGCGTACCGGTGAGATCGATTGAAATACCGTGACCCGTGAGCTCAAACGTTGCAGGAGGTGTCGTACCGGTCGCCACAGAAGTGCGATTGCCCGACTTGTCCAGCGAGAACACCTCATAACCGGTGGCGCTGCTAAAACGTACTTCGTAATCCAACGGGGTGACTGATGTTCCCTTGCCCGGCACGAAGCTGACATTCGCCCCGACCGTCCCGGTGTTACTGCCGTATGGCAATCCCTTGCTGGTGGGCAGGGTGAAGATATCGCCGCCTATCTCGTTATCCAGATCCATCCCGAGGCGATTTTGTTGGTTCATGGCATCAGCCATCGCGACAGCCAACTGCCCCAGCTCACGCTTGGTAGGCTCAAGGTCGGTTCGCGCCTTGAACAGCCCACCCATGGCCCCACCAAATGTATCGTGATCGATGGTTGCCTGATTATCCCCCAAGGTCAGCTGCAGCTCCTGATCCCGAGAGTCAGGATCCCCCGCAATCAGCTTGAACTGGGCGACGCCCCCATCGAGGATCAGCGAATGGCCAGTGCTCATATTGACCAGCATGCTGCCGTTGGGTTGGGCTACGGTGCGAATATCCATCTTCTCCGACAGCTGGCGGATCGCCTCATCCCGCTGATCAAACAGCATCAGGTTCTCTTCGGGTGACCCCTGGGTGCGGATGATGGCCTGATTAAGATCATTGATGCTGGTGAGCAGGCTGTTGACCTGCTTGGTTTCATCTTCAATACGGGTGTTGAGGGTATCGCTCTGCTTGTCGAGCTGCGCCGAGAGGGTATGAAAACGGTTGACCATGCCACTCAACTCCGTCATCACCACCTTGCGCCCACCGATCTCGGCAGGCGATTCATTGGCTGAGTGAAATGACTTGAAGTAGGAGGTGATGGCCGCCCCCACGCTGTTGCTGGTATCCCCAAGCAAGCTGTCAACGCCAGCCAGCTGTTCATAATGGGTCAGGGAGGCATGATAGGCGGAGGTATCACGGCGCACCTCCCCCTGCATATAGTCGTTGATTACCCGCTCGGTCTTGATGTCACCGGTCCCCAGACCGATGGTATTGGTATACACCAGCGTCCGCTCACGCACATAGCCCTGGCTATTGACGTTCACTATGTTGTTACTGGTGGTCTGCAGCAGGCGTTGCTGTGCCAGCACACCCGATGAACCAATCCCAAGCAGGTCGCTTGCCATACGTTACAGCTCCATCTCGTTGTATTGGGCAATGGCGTCACTGCGCAATACCTGTTTCAATTTTCTGGCGTAGTGCGGGTCGGTGGCATAACCCGCCTGTTGCAGCGCCTCGAAGTAGCGATCGGGACTATCCACCTTCGCCAGGGCGCCCTTGTAGCGAGAGCCGGAAGTGAGGAAGTCCACATAGTCGTTGAAGCTCTCTTCAAACGACTCATAAGAACGAAACGCCGCTTTCTGACGGGAGGCAACGCCTTGCTCATACTCGAGCGTGCTGACCACCGCCTTGGGCCCTTCCCAGCGCGGATCGGCCTTGATGCCAAACAGGTTATGGGTCACCTGCCCCTCGCCATCCTTGATCACCCGCTTGCCCCAACCACTCTCCAGTGCCGCCTGAGCGACCAGTACCGCCGGGCTTAACCCCAGCTTGTCGGCCGCTTTCTTGGCCAGCGGCATCAGGCGATTGACGAACTCTTCCGGCGTATCGAACTCTTTGCCCCCACTACCGGCGACACTGCCCTCTTCGCTGGCCATGCGCCCCATGGGCGGAATGCTGCGGTGCGGTCGACGGGGCATAGTGAGTGCGTGGCTCTCCTTGCCCCCCTCGGTCATCTCTTTTTCAGCAAAATCTTTGCCAACTTTGGATGCCGCGATCAAATCATCGGCCGCCGCCGTGGGTGGCTGATAGGGTTTGTAGGTCCGTTCGGTGCGCTGCGGCATCTTGAGCACCCGTCCATCCTGATGGGTAAAGGTCTCGGGAGAGAGCTGCTTGGCCACCATGTCAGCCAATCCCAGTCCCCCCTTGCTGGACATGTCAGCAACCCGCTGCTCATCCAGCATCCCTTCATAGAACTGGGTATAGCTGCTGTTCATCGGGTTGTCCTGAGTCAACACCCCGTTGGCCTGACGCATGCTCTGAAACAGCATCTGGGTAAAGATTGACTCGAACTGGCGTGACGCACTCTTGAGCGCTTCGGCCTGTCCCTCTTTGCTTTGGCTCATCTGGCGCAGACGGTCCAGGTTCTTGATGTCCTGTACCATCCCGAGATTCATGCCGCTGTTGCTGTCAAACTCCGCCATTTTGCTTACCTCATTGCCACCCGTGGCAACCACTTGCCGCTTGTTACAATATGACCAGTTGCCCCTCGATGGCGCCTGCCTGCTGCAGCGCCTCAAGGATGGCCATCAAATCACCGGGGGCAACCCCGACCTGATTGACCGCCCGGACCAGATCGTCCAGGGTCGCACCGGTATCAAACTTGAACATCCGCCCCGGCTCCTGCTGGACATTGATGGTCGAGTTGTTGGTCACCGTCGTCTCTCCTCCCGCCAACGGGTTGGGCTGGGAGACCTGCTGGTTTTCGGCGATGGTCACCGTCAACCCGCCATGGCTGATGGCCGCCGGTTTGAGCTTGACCTGACTGCCGATCACTATGGTGCCGGTGCGGGAGTTGACGATGATCTTGGCCGCCTCGTTGGCCGGATCCACCTCCAGATTCTCGATAGTGGCGAGATAGGAGACGCGCTGACCCGGATCCCGCGGGGCATAGACCTTGACCGAGGTAGCATCGAGCGCCTGAGCGGTATTGGGCCCCACCAGATCGTTGACCACATCGGCCAGACGGCGCGCCGTAGTAAAGTCGGGTCGGTTAAGGTTGAAGGTGATAGTGTCACCCTGACTGAAGGAGTTGGGCACCTCCCGCTCCACGGTCGCACCGTTGGCAATTCGCCCGACGGTCGGGGTATTGACCACGACCTTGGAGCCATCAGCCCCCTCGGCCCCCAAACCACCGACCACCAGACTGCCCTGTGCAACCGCATAGACCCGGCCATCGAGCCCTTTCAGGAAGCTCTGCAGCAAAGTACCTCCCCGCAGGCTCTTGGCCTCGCCAATGGCAGAGACCGTTACGTCGATGGTCTGGCCCGGTTTGGAAAAAGGGGGCAGGTCGGCATGAATCGCCACCGGCGCCACATCCTTGATCTTGGACTTGATGTTATCCGGCACCTTGATGCCAAAGTTGTTGAGCATGGTACGGAAGGTCTGCTCGGTGAAGGCGTTGTTCTTCTCGCCGGTACCGGGCAAACCGACCACCAGGCCGTAACCAATCAGCTGGTTGCTGCGCACCCCTTCAACCGAGCTGATGTCCTTGATCCGGGCAGCATTCGCCACGTCCAACGGCAGCAGACAGCAGAGCAGAGTGACAAGACGGAGTGACTTCATAACATCTCCTAGAGCGGCCACCAGGGGCCATTGAAAAAGCTGGTCAGCCACCCTTGCTCTTGGGTATTGGCCAGATCACCGGTACCACCGTAGTAAATGCGGGCATTGGCTACTTTCTGGGACGAAACGCTGTTATCCGATGTCACATCCTCCGGGCGAATCAGGCCGATGATCCGGATATATTCATTGCCATTGTTAAGCATGATCCACTTCTCGCCACGCACCAGCAGATTGCCGTTGGGCAGCACCTTGGCCACGCTGACCGAAATACTGCCCTGCAGGCTGTTACTCTGATCCGCCTTGGCCTGCCCCTTGAACGCGCTGTCTTGCGCAATGGAGGCTGAGAGATCATAGGGGCTGGCGGTCACGGGAACGCCACCCAACTTGACCGGATCCAGATTGAACTTATTGTCCTTGCCACTCTGGGTATTGGCCTTTTTCGAGGCGGAGGTGGATTCAGACAGCTCGATGGTGATGATGTCACCCACCTTGTGCGCCTTGATATCCGAATAGATGCCATTGACCTGATCCGGCTGGAAAATCGCCCCTGTCGGCCGCACCGACACCGGCTCCGACTCTCCGTAGACGGGGGAAAACTCGGGATCATCAGGCTTGGGCGTATTGGGAGTGCTGCTACACCCTCCCAGCACCAGCAATCCCAGCATCCATACGGCTTTCATCATGCACCTCCTAATTAGGTACGCTGGATCAGGAAGGACATCATGCCGTCCACGGCGGAGAGCACCTTGGAGTTCATCTCGTAGACCCGCTGAGCCTGAATGAGGTTTACCAGCTCTTCGGTCACGTTGACGTTGGAAGTCTCCAGCATCCCCTGCTTGATCACCCCCAAACCATCGGCACCGGCAGTCCCCTGAGCGGCAGCACCGCTGGACTGGGTCTCGACAAACATGTTCTCCCCCATCGGCTGCAAGCCGCTGGCGTTGACGAAGTCGGAGATGTTGATCTGACCGACGACCTGAGAAGCGCCATCGCCCTTGAGCTGCACCGAGACCTGGCCATCTTCACCCACCGTAACGCTCTGGGCGTTTTCCGGGATCTGGATTTCCGGTTGCAGCGGGTAGCCATTACCCGGGGTCACTATGGTCCCTTCATCGTTGAGGGTGAACTGACCGTTACGGGTATAGGCCGCACTGCCATCCGGCAGCTGAATTTCAAAGTAGCCACGACCACTGATCATCAAATCGAGCGAGTTGTCAGTGGTTTGTACGTTACCCTGACTGTGGTTTTTCTGGGTCGCCACCACCTTGGCACCCGCCCCCAGCATCAAGCCGGAGGGGAGCTCGGTATCGGCAGAGGAGCGGCCACCGGGCTGATTGATGTTTTGATACAGCAGATCTTCAAAGATGGCCCGTGACTTTTTGAAGCCCACGGTGCTGGCGTTCGCCAGGTTGTTCGAGGTGACCGAAATATTGGTCTGCTGTGCATCCAACCCGGTCTTGCTGATCCAGAGTGCAGGATTCATAGTGTAACTCCTTGATTAGCTGATTCGCAGCAGTTGGGTTTGAGCTTCATCATTCTCTTCGGCCGTCTTCATGATTTTGACCTGGGTTTCGAACTGGCGTTGCAGCCGGATCAGGTTGGTCATCTCATCCACCACATTGACGTTGCTCCCCTCCAGGGAGCCGGCAATCAGGCCAACATTGGCCGCGGCAGGTTCCTTCTGGCCATCCTTGCGGCGAAACAGACCATCTTGCCCCTTCTCCACCGCATCGGCGGCCGGGTTAACCAGCTTGATCCGCTGAAAATCTTCCGGCAAGTTGGCGGCGGCCCCCTCCGGTCGACCACTGATAGTGCCATCCCGATTGATCTCGAGTTTTTCCATCGGCATCGGTAGCACGATAGGCTTACCGCCATCGTCCACTACGTTCAGACCGGTCGAGGTTTGCAAGTTGCCGGTCGCATTGACCTGCAAATTCCCCATGCGGGTATAGGCCTCACCCCCTTTGGGGTCCTGCACGGTAATCCAGCCCGGACCATCCACCGCCACGTCCAGATCCCGTCCGGTGGTCATCAACATGCCATGCTGCAGGTTCTGACCCGGGCGCTCAGCCATGGCAAACACCCGGCTTGGCAAGCCCTCTCCGAATGCCTGCATGCTTCTGGCCTGCTCAAAATCGGACTTGAAACCGGTGGTATTGGCATTGGCGAGGTTGTTGCCCCGAACAGCCAAGCTGTTCATGGTCTCTTTGGCCCCGGACATGGCGATATAAAGCAGGTGATCCATGGAATTCTCCGTCAAACAGATGACTCTGACAGGAGAAATGCAATTAGAGTGCCAACAGCGGAAATATGGGAGGATAAGGAGGATGGGAATACGACAGAAACAGAGAGGGGGCCAAGCCCCCTCTCATTATCATGTATTGCGCAATTAACGGATCTGCAGGATGGTCTGCTGCAGCGAACTGTTGACCTCCAGAGAACGCGAGTTGGCCTGGAAGTTACGCTGGGCAGTGATCAGGTCCACCAGCTCCGAGGTCAAATCCACGTTGGACTGCTCCAGGGAGGATGATTTGATGGTGCCAAATGTTCCTGAGTTTGGCGTCCCCGGCAAGGCATCGCCAGAGAGCAGAGACTGACGCCAGGAGGTATCGCCAACCTGAGTCAATCCTTGCGAGTTGGCAAACTTGGCCATGGCGACCATGGCCACCTTGATGGTGGTTGCGTTACTGTAAGTCGCGGACACGATGCCATCCGGAGTGATCTCCACCTTGGTCAACCGGCCGACAGTGGAGCCATCCTGAGTCAACTTGTTGACTTCAAACGGTGAGGCGTATTGGGTCACGGTTCCAAAATTGATATCCACCTGCTGGGTGGGATCTGCGCCGTTAGTAATGATACCTGCGCCAGCTGCGCCCACGGTTCCCAGTTGCTCTGTCTTGATGGTCGCCGGTGTAGTCGGAGTAATCATCTTGCCATCAGCCCCGAAGGTAATTCTTGCACCAGCAGGCGCCTGGCTCAAACCTGCCGTCATGGTAGGCGTTACACCACCAACAATATCAATAGGCTTATCCCCTTGGTAAAGATACATACGCCAAGCTGTTGGATTGGCCGGTTTGGTCAGATCTGCTGGGTCAGCTTCTTTAACAAAATATTGCGTGATGGTATGCGGCTCACCCAATGAGTCATAAATCACCACGGAGGTAGAAGATGAGTAGGTTTTCGAATTTTTTGGATCAAAGGTTGATGCATCACCGGCACCGGCGCCAGCAGGCAACGGCGACGCTGTAGACGGCAGGTTGAAACTGGCGTCAATTTTGGATGTCTTGATTGGTTCACCAGCCTTGTCAGGGATCTGAATAGGCTTGGTAGCATTGATACTCACTGCTTTGGGCGTGCCATCGGCGTTAATTTCATAACCTTGCAGATAATGGCCCTGATTATTGACCATATAACTGTTTTCATTGAGCTTGAAGGCCCCGGCACGGGTATAGGTGCGATCCAGGTTGGTCAGGCCATCAGAGGTCACGAAAAAGCCGTTGCCCTGAATCGCCAGATCCAGCGCGTTATTGGTAAATTGCAGCGCCCCTTGATGGAACTGCTGGGCCACCGCACCGGTCGCCACACCGTTACCAACCTGGGTCTTTGCATTGACAAAGATCGAGTTGGCGTAGACATCCGCAAACTCGGCACGGGACTCTTTAAAGCCCGTTGTATTGACGTTAGCAATGTTGTTGGCGGTGACGTTCAAGTCTTTTTGTGCCGCGTTGACACCGCTCAAGGCATTGTTAAATGACATATCCAGCTCCTTAGATCGATGCTGTCACGAGGTTGTTGACGGTGTAACCGTCGGATTTGAATTGGTGCCTGAAATTTGCAGAATATTATTCAGATATTCGCTACCCAGTCCTCTCAGATTGAGGCGCGTCGGGTTAGTGGCGTTACCCAAGGCAACGCTATCCACTTTGGCATAAGCAAAGGTGGCAATACTTTCCGACTTCCCATTGAGCGCGCCACTGGCTTTGATAACATATTTACCTGCAGCGACCCGCTTACCAGCTTTGTCTGTACCATCCCAAGCGACTTCAACATTACCTTTTTGGTCTCCTTCGAGAGGGAACTCCTTGATAACCTGTCCCTTTTCATCCTCAACGGTAATTTTGACGTTCGCATATTTATTCGTTGTGCCTACAGCAACGACCGCAGACAAAGAACCATCTTTATCTAAAAATCCGGTATTACCCTGGAGCAGCACATTTTGTCCCACCAGAGAAGAGGCTTGCAGGGCCTGGCTGGAGATCATCTGATCGTTGAGCTTACCCATCTGATTGGACAAACTGCTGATCCCCTCCGACGTAGACATGGAGGCCATCTGGGAAAGCATCTGGGCATTGTCGACCGGCTTGAAGGGATCCTGATATGACAACTGCATAGTCAGCAGCTTCATAAATGAAGCCTGATCCAGCTCTTTCTTCGGTGCCGGGGGAGTGCCCCCCATCTGAGTCGAGGTCCGGTTGATGCCGTTCATATTGTTGGTTTTATCGACCATCTTGCATCCCCCTATCAGGATTTGCCGAGCTGGAGCGTCTGCTGCAGCATCTTCTTGGCCGAATCTGCAACTTGTACGTTGGTCTGGTAGCTGCGCGAGGCATTGATCATGTCAGCCATCTCTTCAACCATGTTGACGTTTGGCTTGAAGATAAAACCGTCTTTGTCCGCCATCGGGTGGTTGGGGTTGTACTCCTTGAGCAGTGGCGCCTTGCTCTCGACAATGCCCTTCACTTCCACCCCGACCGAGCCCTGCTTGTCAGACATCGCCTGATCGAGCTGGGCGGCAAAGACTGGCCGCCTGGCGTGGTAAGTATTTTCCACACTGGAGCTGACGCTGTCCGCGTTGGCCATGTTGCTGGCAACCGTGTTGAGCCGCACTGACTGTGCGCTCATAGCCGAGCCTGCTATGTCAAAGACCTTGAACAAACTCATCACTGCTCTCCTTTCAGGGCCTTCAGCAGGCCACTGATCTTGCTATTCATAAATTCAAGGGAGGTTTGGTACTCGAGGCTATTGCGCAGAAATTCACTACGCTCCTGTTGCACATCAACCGTATTGCCGTCACCGGTATCCGGTTGCAGCGGGTTGCGATATTGCACGGTACCCGGAGCATCCATATTCAAGGCAAAGTGCTTTTCGCTGGTCGTTGCCAGACCAAAACCTTGATGCGACTGGGCCTCCTGCAACGCCTGCGCGAAATTGATATCCCTGGCCTTGAAGCCCGGCGTATCCGCGTTGGCGATATTGCTGGACAGCACCTCAGCACGCTTGGCGCGAACGCTTATCGTGTGTTGATGAACACCGAATGCCTTGTCAAATGAAAGAGCCATAACACACCTCCTACTTGGTATATTTTGTCTGCAAGAGATGTGCCATAAGCGAATAGCTCAAATCGATGGCCTGGGTATGAGCACACGTCTGAACGGACACAGCAGCATCTCGCCCCCCCAGCAAGGTAACGTCTGGCCACCACAGGTTTTGAACCATAGTTGCAGTGGCGAGAAATGGCAGCTGAATAGAGAAATTGAGCGGTAGATAAAGAAAGAGGGAAGCTCGTCGCTTCCCTCGTTACAGTAACTGGTAATATCTGGGAGAACCCCGACTATCAAGGCCATCAGACCTATTTGACCTTGTAGACGATCCCCGGATTGCAGCGGATCATCTCGAACCGGTCGGTCAATCCGGCCAGCGACTCGGAAGCCCCTAGCATCAGGTAGCCGCCGGGATTGAGGCTGGCAGCAAACTGGTTGAGGATCTTTGACTTCACTTCCGGCGCGAAATAGATGAGCACGTTGCGGCAGAAAATAATGTCAAATTTTCCGAGCAGACTGTAACTCTCCAGCAAATTTATCGGCCGGAAGGTGGTCAATTTTCTGACTCGCTCCACCACCCGCATCTTGTTGTCGCCGTATGGCTCAAAAAACATCTTTTTGCGCTCGGGTGACAACCCGCGAGCCAGTGCAAGACTGTCATAAATGCCTTCCTTGCACTGGTTGAGCATGGTCGTCGAGATATCCGTTCCGACAATCTGAACGCCACCAGGTAAGGTACCCGGCTTTTTCATCTGTTGCTCCAGCGCCGTCATGGCAATGGAGTAGGGCTCCTGACCTGACGACGATGCCGCAGACCAGATCTTGATAGGGCGGCCGCTTTTCCCCAATTCAGGGAAAATCTTGTCGGTAAGCAGTTGAAACGGATAGGTATCACGAAACCAGAGGGTCTCGTTGGTTGTCATGGCATCCACCACGGCCATTTTCAGGTCACGCTCTCGCACACTCATTGCACGGGTAACCAGATCAGACAGACTCTCGATGCCAAACTGAGCCATCAACGGTGAAAGACGGCTCTTCACCAGATACTGTTTGTTATCACCCAGCACGATCCCGCTCTGAACCGCCAGAAAGTTGCTGAACTGTTTGTATAAGTCGTCCGAAAGTGTCTTCATGCAGCTGTTCTTCTTTATTAGAGTGCGTTTTGTACGGCTTTGGCCAGTTCATCTGGTTGGAACTTGGCGATGAAATTGTTGGCCCCCACTTTCTGCACCATTGCCTGGTTGAATACCCCACTGAGGGAAGTATGCAGAATAACATGCAAATCCTTGAGATTGGGATTATTCCGGATTTCGGCAGTGAAGGTGTAGCCATCCATTTCCGGCATTTCGATATCTGAAATCACCAGCGCAATCTGATCCTTGATAGGGCCATTTTTGGTCATTTCTAGCAGCATATTCAATGCTTCACGACCATCTTTTGCCAGCACGCACTCAACCCCGATGGCCTCGAGCGCACGCTGCACCTGTTTGCGTGCCACGGAAGAGTCATCGGCAACCAGTACCGGACGTCCCAGGGTCGGGTGTTCGACGCTCGACTCCACCAGCTCTTTGCTCACTTCGGTAGAAACCGGGGAGATCTCGTTGAGAATACGTTCAACATCAAGGATTTCGACCAACTCGCCGTCCACCTCGGTGACCGCCGTCATGTAGTTGATGCGCCCCGCCCCTTTGGGCGGTGGCAGGATCGACTCCCAGTTCATATTGATGATGCGTTCGACCGAATGCACCAGAAAACCCTGAATGGAACGGTTGTACTCGGAGATGATAATGAAGCACTTGCTCAAATCTTCAATCGGACGCTTGCCAACCGCCATGCTGAGATCGATGACCGAAATCGTCTGGCCACGAATATGGGCGACCCCGCGAATGCAGGAGTTCAACTTGGGCATCACGGTCAAGGGGGGGCACTGCAACACTTCACGCACTTTGAATACGTTGATGCCAAATCTTTGACGTCCGTTGAGACGAAACAACAACAACTCCAACCGGTTTTGTCCCACGAGCTGGGTACGCTGGTTGACCGAGTCCAGAATACTGGCCATAAACACTCCCTAAAAACGCTTGGCATTAATCATGCATGCATGATGGATTGCGTCAGACTATCAATGTGACAACGAAAAGATTCTGAAGCAATCATAGTTAAATATGGTGATATGCGTGAACAACTTATCGACCAACGAGCGAAAATGATTAACCGACTTTTACTCATCAGCCTCTTTTTTGGCAGCATATCTTCCAGCTACGCCTCGGACGTCACTACTTATCTGCAAGAAAAGGCACAAGAGTTCGTTTACAGCCAGCTGGATATTCCGTTGGATGCCAGAGCTGAGGTCACCTCTGCCACGCTGGATGAACGGCTCCCACTGACCCGTTGCGATGATCTGTTGACTATCAGCTTACCAGCAAAAATGGAAATTCGCCGTAATACAACAGTTTACCTTAAATGTGAGGAAGACAAACCCTGGGATGTCTATCTCCCGGTGCGAGTCAGCATTCAAAAACCCTATGTCACGGTGGCCAATCCCATCGCCAAGGGGGATCTGCTGAGTGAAAGCCAGCTGGTCTTGGCCTATCAGGATCAGACCCTGATCCGCGGCGACTACCAGACTGATACAGCTCCTCTTATCGGGGTGCGCAGCAAGCGAGAGCTAAAACCGGGGCAGCCCATCCGCTTGAGCCAGGTTTGTGTAGTGTGTAAAGGAGATCAGGTCACTGTGACGGCAGAAAACAGCAACTTCCAGATCAAAACCATGGCCCGAGCCTTGCAAGATGGCAGCTTCGGAGAGATCATCAAACTCGTCAATATTCGCTCCGGCAAAACCGTTGAGGGTAAAGTCAGTGCTGTGGGGGCCGTATCGGTCTCGTTTTAAATTCGGATCCTTGACAACTTTTTTCTAAAGTTTTGACCTGCCGCACCGATAAACAGGTAAGCAAACCTTAAAGCAGACGAAGGTAACTAAAATGGCCATCAACAATATCAACAACTTGGCGAACAATCGGTTGCAAAATACCGCTAATAGCCAGGGGACAGGCAGCAAGTCAGTCACCTCATCGCCCGAAAACAAAGCGGCTACTGTCAAGCTGGACTCCGTCTCCTTGACCAGTGAGGCGCAACAATTGCAAAAGATGCAACAAAACCTCAATACTGCCTCGACCGGCAATGAGAGCAAGGTCGAACGACTGAAAAAAGCCGTCGCGAGTGGCGAATATCAGGTCAACAGCGACGCTGTTGCCAAGAAGATGTTCAGTTTCGAGGCCAATCTGGACAAAGTTCTGGGATGATGGACTTACCTTCGTTACTGCACACTCAAGATGATTACCTCAGCCAGATGCAAGGCATTCTGGAAGAGGAGTTCAGCTTGCTCGAGCAGCATCAGGCACTGGCCCTGCCTGCACTGACCGAGCGCAAACAGCAGTTGCTTGCTGCGATAGAAACCCTGGACAAGACGCTGGCAGAGATGCCAGAACTGGCACTGCAGCTGGCAGCCTATCCCGACGAGATGGCGCAGGTTCGTGCAAAACTGGATGCCTGCCAGGCACAAAATGATATCAACGGTCGCTTGCTTGAATTGAGCATCGTCTCAAACCGTCGTCTGGCAACCTTTCTTAGTCAGCTGCGCGATCGCAACAGCCTGACCTATGACGCCAAGGGTAATACTCGCTCTGGCACCCGCTCCTACGGTATCAAGGCCTGACATCTCTTATCAGGCCTTGCATTTTTGCTGTCCGTTTTAAAGCACCAGTCGCAACAACTCTCGCCCGTCCTCACACGCATTGACGCGCAGTAACCCGTCCTCATAGCACCCGTAACTGGCCGGCAACTCGCCGCGCGGGAAACAGATTGACCCCGGGTTCATCAATATCCGTTCCCCCTGCCACTCCAGCACCGGCACATGGGTGTGGCCGCTCAGGAACAGACTACCCGCCGGAAGCTGAACCTCGTCCGGGCGATAAAGATGGCCATGGCTGACAAACCAGCGCCGCTCATCGACCAGCAGCTGGTTGTAGGGGGCGGTGATAGGAAAGCGCAACAGCATCTGATCCACTTCGGAATCACAATTGCCCCGCACCGCGATGATCTGCGGTGCCAACTCGTTGAGCAGGTCGGCCACGGCGGCCGGGTTATACCCTTCCGGCAGAGGATTGCGCGGGCCATGGTTGAGCAGATCGCCGAGCAGCAGATAGTGATCCGGCTGCCAGGGCTCAAGTTGGGTCAGCACCCGCTCCAGCGCAATGATGCTGCCGTGGATGTCGGAAATGATGGCAAGTTTCATGAAATGCTCCTCACTGCGGGCTGAAATAGAGATCCTTGGTGGCAATCGTCCCTTTCAAATTCTTGCTGGGCAGCCCTCGCAGCGCGGGATCGACCAGTCTCATCTGATTGTAATGATATACGGGGATGATCGGCGCCTCTTCGAGCAGCAACTGTTCGGCATGCCGGTACAATTCAACACGGCTCGCGCTGTCCAGCGTGTTGGCCGCCTGCTCCAGCAGCAGATCAAAATCGGGATTGCAGTAACCACTCTCGTTGCGCAGATCCTGACAACGGAAGCTGCCCAGCATGGCTGATGGCTCGACGTAATCGCCAAACAGGAAGCTTCTGGCCACCAGGAAATCACCGCTATCCTTGGCCACCTGATAGGCGCCCCACTCCAGACTGTTGAGGGTGACCTGTACCCCCAGCTTCTGCCACATAGCGGCGATGGCCATCGCCATCTGCTTGTGGGTTTCGGCGCTGTTGTAGGTAATGCTCAGCTTGAGTGGATTGGCACTGTTATAGCCGGCCGCTGACAGCAACGCTGCCGCTTTGGCCTGGCGGGTTGGCATATCTTCAAGCGCCACAGGCAATATCACCCGGGGGTAACCCGGCATCTCCGGCAACAGCGACCATGCCGCCTGTTCATCCTGCCCGCTCACCGATCCAATGAGCTGCTGTCGATCAACCGCCATGGAAAGCGCCTGACGCACCCGCACATCCTGCAGTTCCGGGCGCTTCAAATTGAACGTATAGAGATAGGTGCCAAACAGCGGCAAGCCCCAGAGCCGCTCCGGAGACTCGCGCTTCATCTTCTGGTAATAGCCGAGGGAGACCTTGTTGGTGAGCTGGATTTCACCAGCCTCATAGCGCAGCCGTTCAGCATGTTGTGAGGTGATCGGCAGATAGGTGACCCGCCCGATGCGGGTGTGGAGATCATCCCAGTAGTGGATATTGCGCTCGGCTTCGATCCGCTCGTTCGGCGCCCAGCTTGCCAACCGGTAAGCACCATTGCTCACCAGCTTGCCGGGCTCGGTCCACTGCTTGCCAAATTTGGCTATCGCCTTCTGATTGACCGGTACGAAGGGGCGCAGACTGATGAGCTGCAGGAAATGGGGCGCTGGCCGCTCCAGCGTGATCTTCAGGATCAGATCACTTTGTGCCTCAATGCCCAGATTGTCAGACTCCAGCGCACCGGCATAGATGGATTGCGCATTGTTGATCCCCGTGGCGAGCAGCAGGTCGGCCGAGGGGGACGCGATGGCTGGATCGAGCAGACGGCGCCAGGCATAGACGAAATCTGCAGCCACCAGCGGCTCGCCATTGGACCATTTCAGTTGGGGTCGCAGGAAAAAGCGCCACTCCAGCCCATCCTCACTCACCTCCCAGCGCAGCGCCTGAGCGGGTACGATATGCCCCTGCCCGTCGTCGCTGACCAGCCCTTCAAACAGATCGACCAGCACGGCCTCCCCCGGAAAACCGGATCGCACCAGCGCCGGATCCAGCGACTCGGGCTCGGCACCGTTGCCCTTGACCAGAGTTTGCCGATCGGCAAGCAGAGGCTGCTGCTCAACGGTGGTGGCATGGGCCAGGGGCCCTGCCAGCACGGCAAGCAATAGCGGGGAGAGCCAGCGTTGCGCCAGCTTGGGGAAGAAACCATAGCTCATGACAAAACCTCGAATAAAACCACTGCAGGAGGGGAAGGCCGACGGCGCGCCTGATGAATGCCTGATGCCGCTCTTGTTATCCCCGAAAACGCCCCGTATTGTATCGGGCTTGCCCGGGAGATGGAGTCTTTCGGGTTAATTTTTTCAGGAGTTTTTATGGGTTATGAGTGGCTGGCCCTCGCGTCGGCCAGTTTATGGGCAGTTGCAGCGCTAATTTCGGTCAAACCGGCCCGTCATCTCGGCGCATTTGCCTACAGCCGCTGGCGCATGTTTCTGGTCAGCCTGATGCTCGGCACCATGAGTCTGCTCACCGGTGGCTGGCAAACTCTCACCGCAAGCGCCCTGCCCCTGCTCGCCCTCTCCGGGCTGGTCGGCATCTTTATCGGTGATACAGCGCTATTTGCCTGTATGAACCGACTGGGGCCAAGACGCAGTGCCCTGCTTTTTTCCTGTCATGCGCTGTTTTCCGCCCTGCTTGGGCTCTGGCTCTTTAATGAACAGCTGACGGGCTGGCGACTGCTGGGGGCCATGCTGGTCTTTGCCGGCGTGATGCTGGCGATCCTGTTTGGCAGACGCAGTAGCAGCAACGAGTGGGAGCAGATCCGTGGCAATCTGGCACTGGGAATTGGCCTTGGCCTGACGGCGGCACTTTGTCAAAGCGTGGGAGCCATCATCGCCAAGCCGGTGATGATGAGTGGTGAAGTGGATGCGGTGAGTGCATCGGGTATCCGGATGGGCAGTGCCCTGCTGGCCCACTGCGTCCTGCGGCTGGGGCGCTTGCCGCTGGCCATGCCGCTCAAACCGGTCAATCGTCAGATCCTCGCCATGATTGCCACCAACGGTTTTCTGGCAATGGGGCTGGGCATGACGCTGATCCTGATGGCACTGCGGCAGGGAGAGGTGGGCATGGTGGCCATTCTCTCCTCCACCACGCCGGTACTGCTGCTGCCGCTGTTATGGTGGCACTCGGGGGAGCGGCCATCCGTTGCCGCCTGGGCGGGGGCACTGATTGCCACTCTGGGCACCGCGCTGGTGCTGGGTTTCAGTACCCACTGACACCCGGCACCATGATCAGAACAGGGCGATCTCCTCAGCGGTCAGCTCGCGGTATTCACCGGGGGTCAGCTCTTCATCCAGCGTCAGGCCGCCCACCCGCTCGCGATGCAAGCCAACAACCTTATTGCCGATGGAGGCAAACATCCGCTTGACCTGATGGTACTTGCCTTCGTGGATGGTCAGGCGGGCCTCGCACTCACCGAGAATTTCCAGCTGGGCAGGACGGGTTTTATCGGTCTCATTACGCAGGAATACCCCTTCGGCGAACAGCGCGATCGCATCCGGGCTAACCGGTTCGGCCAACCAGACGTGATAGGTCTTGGCACACTCGTGGCGAGGCGAGGTGATGCGGTGGGACCATTGGCCGTCGTCGGTCACCAGCACCAGACCCGTGGTATCGAGGTCGAGGCGACCCACCACGTGCAGCTTGCCCATCGCCGGCTCATCCATCAGGAAGAAGACGGTCGGATGATCCGGATCCTCGTTGGAGCAGACATACCCTTCCGGCTTGTGCAGCATGAAATAGCGGTTGCGCTGCTCCAGCGTCAGCAGCACGCCGTCAAACTCGATCTGGCTCTGCTCATTGATATGAAAGGCGGGCTGCTTGACCACAATGCCATCCACCATGACCTCACCCTGACGGATCAGTTTGCCTGCCAGCGAGCGGGTCAAATCGGAACAATCGCACAGAAATTTATCAAGCCGCATTCACAACCTCGGAGTCCAACAAGTAAAGGGGCGTCATTATATCGGGCGGAGGCGACAACGCCACTGTTAAGGGGTTGCCAATTATGACGAACTGGTCATCCGATGTTACACTGCTCCGGTGTGACCCATCCGAACAATACTCATAATAATAAGAGTCAGGAAGCCCTCATGAAGTCTCAAGCATCCTATCCCGTCATCCCCGTCAACCAGCTGAAACCCGGCATGTATGTCATTGCTATCGCCAGCCAGACAGGTGGGATGGAGATCGCCCAGATGGGCTTGGTGACCAACGTGGCGCAAATTGCCAATCTGGTGCGCCAGGGGGTGCTCACGGTACGCATCGATCTTGCCCGCAGCAAGCTGGGCAGCGCCGAGAGTGACGCCGTTACCTCCCCCGATCTCAATGCCAACAGCGCCCAGGTAGGGCGCCGTGCCAGTGCCAACGGCGAAGGGCGGGAGCTGAAGATCCGCCGCCTCTATCAAGAGGCGCGCGAGCTGCAAGGAAAGTTCATTCGCCACCTCAAGGCGGGTGAACCCATCGACATCACCCCGCTGGCCGAAGTCGCCGAAGAGATGGTGGACACCATGTTCACCCACGGCGATGCCATGCTCTGTCTGGCCCGCATTCGCGCCAAGGATGCCTACCTGATGGAGCACTCCATGAACGTGGCCATTCTGCTGGCCAACTTCGGCCGCTATCTGGGGCTGGAGCGCAGCGTACTCAAAGAGCTGACCCTGGGTGGCCTGCTACACGACGTGGGCAAGGTGATGACACCGGATGAGGTGCTCCACAAACCGGGCAAGCTGACCGATGAGGAGTTTGTCATCATGCGCCAGCATGTGGTGCATAGCCACGATATTCTCAAGAATACCCCGGGTATCACGCCAACCATGCTTGAAGTGGCCGCCAACCACCATGAGCGACTCGATGGCACCGGCTACCCGCAGCGGCTCAAGGGGGAGCAGCTCTCCCTCTATACCCGCATGAGCGGCATCGTCGATGTCTATGATGCCATCACCGCGGATCGGGTCTACAAAGCGGGCATGCAGCCGACCCAGGCCTTCCGCATTCTGCTCAAAGGGATCAATCAGCACTTCGATGCCGAACTGGTGACCAAGTTCATCAAGTGCATGGGGGTCTATCCGGTGGGAACCCTGGTGCAACTCTCGAACCAGCGCTTGGCTATCGTGATGCAGCGCAACGAGCAGCAACCGCTCAAGCCGGTGGTCAAGGTGATCTATCACGCCACCCAGCGCCACTACCTTGATGTGCAGTGGCTGGATCTGGCCAAGTCAGGGGTGCAGGAGAGCATCGAAAATACCGTCGATCCCAAAGAGTTTGGTATCAAACTCGCCAACTTCTTCTAATTCCTTACCTCAGATATTCATGATTGGCGCTGGCTGTCGAGCCAGTGCTGGATCAGAAACTCCTCATCCAGTGGCGAGAGATCAAAACGCAGGCTGGCCTCTTCAATGGCAGAGATATCGTGCTGGTGATGCTCGCTGAGCCAAAGCACCGCACGACGCAAATCTTCACCATGGGGGAGCAGCAGATGGTCGCTCATGGGATACCTCCGGTAGACTGCAGGGCGGCCAGCGAACGTGGCCCCCCTCTTTCAAGTCTAGTCGGTCAATCCCCACAACCTGCGCCTCACCCCCCCTTTATCACAACAATCCGCTTGTCACTGCAATCAGTTGCCGAAGGCACGCTGCCAATCCTGATCAAACTTCACCAGCGCCGCATCCACCGCCGGCACGTTCAGCAACTGCTCCGCCACATCGAGCGGCAGAGTGATGGACTGGCAGCCCGTCAGCAGGCAGTCGAGCGCCTGACGGGGCGTGCGGAATGACGCCGCCAGCACCTTGCTGTTCGGTGCATGCAGCTCAAGCAGCTGTTGCAGCTCCTGCACGGTGGCAATGCCATCGCCCCCCTGCGCATCCAGCCGGTTGACGTAAGGCGCCACGTACTCAGCCCCCGCCACCGCCGCCAGCCAACCCTGCAGCGGGGTATAGACCGCCGTCCCCAGCGTCGGAACCCCATTGGCAGTCAGGGTCTTGATGGCCGCCAATCCCTCTTCACATACCGGGATCTTGATCACCAGGTCGCGGTCCAGCTCACGCAGAGCGAACGCCTCGCGCACCATCTCGGTTTCGGTTTTGGCCATCACCTGGGCAAACAGGCGCGCCTTGGGCCCCAGCACGTCGCGCAGGGCGGGCAGCAGCTCACAGAGCGGCAATCCCCCGGCGGCGGTAATGGAAGGATTGGTGGTGACACCGGCCAACGGCAGGATCCGTGACCAGCGACGCACTGCCGCCACATCGGCAGTATCGAGATACAGCTCCATCTCTGACTCCTTAACGGGATGTTCAATTTGTCGCCATTCTAGCGATAAAACATCTGCAAATGGCTTGATCGAAATCAAATCAACTTTCGAATGAAAGCAAATAGAATGCACATACAAAAGGAGGCGGTATGATTTTTGACCTGCAACGATATTCAACTCACGATGGCCCCGGCATTCGCACCCTGGTATTTCTCAAGGGGTGCTCGCTGGCCTGTCGCTGGTGTCAAAACCCGGAAAGCCGCTCTCCCAAGCCGGACATACTACTCGACCGGCGCCAATGCATCGAGGGATGCCGGCTCTGCAGCGATGCCTGTCCGGCAATCTTGCGTGACAGCCAGGGTGTCCAGCTCGTCCGCTCAGCCCTCAGCAATCAGGATGTGGAACGGCTGCGCGGCCTCTGCCCCAGCGAAGCGCTGCAGGTGTGCGGCAGGGAGGAGAGCCTGGACACCCTGATGGCCACCATCTTGCGGGATCGCCCCTTCTTCGAGCGCAGCGGCGGCGGGGTCACCCTCTCCGGCGGCGAACCCTTCATGCAGCCCGAATTTGCTGCCAACCTACTGGCCCGCTGCAAGATCGAGGGGCTCCATACCGCAGTGGAAAGTTGCCTGCACGTGCCCTGGCACCAGATTGAGCCAAGCCTCCCCCACCTCGACCTGCTGCTGGCGGATCTCAAGCATGTGGATGAGGAGCGCTTCTTCGGCTGGACCCGCGGCAAGGTCGCCCTGCCCCTGGCCAACCTCAAACGCTTGGCCGAGCACGGCGTGCCGATGCAGATCCGGGTGCCGCTCATTCCCGGCTTCAATGCCGACCGCGCATCGATCGAAGCCATCACCGACACCGCCGCCAGCCTCGGCACGGTGCAGGAGATCCACTTTCTCCCCTACCACACCCTGGGCGCAGGCAAGTACGCCCTGCTCGACCAACCCTATCAGGCCCCCCGGCAGCCACTCGATGACCCGGCACTGCTCGCCTTTGCCCATGGATGTGCCCGTGCGCAGGGGCTTACCCCGCTCACCCGGGGCTAGCAACACCCCATGACATCAGCCACTCACTGCCCAATGACCAGAGGATAAGATCATGACCCAGCTCGACCTCACTACCCTGCCCCCGCGGATCCGTGCCCACAAGGAGAGCCTGATCCACATCGTTCAGCCGCCGGTCTGCACCGAACGTGCCCGTCACTATACCGAGGCCTATCAGACCCATCTGGCCCGGCCGCTGCCGGTGCGCCGCGCCCTGGCGCTGGCCCACCACCTCAAGGAACGCACCATCTGGATCAAGCACGATGAGCTTATCGTCGGCAATCAGGCCAGTCAGGTGCGGGCGGCGCCGCTCTTTCCCGAATACACGGTGGGCTGGATCGAGAAGGAGATCGACGAGCTGGCGGATCGCCCTGGCGCCGGCTTTGCGGTGAGCGAGGCAGACAAGCTGGCCATCCACGCCCTCACTCCCTTCTGGCGCGGCCAGACGGTGCAAGATCGCTGCTACGGCCTCTTTACCGACGAGCAGAAAGCGCTGCTGGAGAGCGGCATCATCAAGGCCGAGGGCAACATGACTTCGGGGGATGCCCACCTCGCGGTCAACTATGAGGAGCTGCTCACGCTGGGGTTAGATGGCCTCAAGGCCAAGGTGGCCGAGCGGCGTGGTCGGCTCGATCTAGCTGACTGGGCCGATTTGCAACGCGAGCAGTTTTTGCAGGCTGTCGCCATCACCTTCGATGCCGTCAGCCTGCACATCGAACGCTACGCCGCGCTGGCCCGCGATATGGCCGCGCAGGAATCGCGCCCCGAGCGCCGGAGTGAACTTGAGATCATCGCGCTCAACTGCGCCCACATCGCCCACCAGCCCCCCGAGACCTTCTGGCAAGCGCTGCAGCTCTGCTACTTCATCCAGCTCATTCTGCAGACCGAGTCCAACGGCCACTCGGTGTCATTTGGCCGGATGGACCAGTACCTCTACCCCTGGTATCGCCGCGAGGTGGAATTGTCGGAATCCCTGCCTCGGACGCGCGCCATCGAACTGCTGCAAGGGTGCTGGCTCAAGTTGCTGGAGGTGAACAAGATCCGCTCCGGCACCCACTCCAAGGCCTCCGCCGGCAGCCCGCTCTATCAGAATGTCACCATTGGTGGCCAGAACTGGCGGGATGGCAGTGCCCATGACGCGGTCAATGGCCTCTCCTACGCGATTCTGGAGTCCTGCGGCCAGCTGAGATCCACCCAGCCCAACCTCTCGGTACGCTACCATGCCGGGATGAGCGAGGATTTCCTCGACGCCTGCATTCAGGTGATCCGCTGCGGCTTTGGCATGCCCGCCTTCAACAACGACGAGGTGGTGATCCCCGAGTTCATCAAGCTCGGGGTAAGCGTGGAGGATGCCCACCATTACGCCGCCATCGGCTGCATCGAGACCGCCGTGCCCGGCAAGTGGGGCTATCGCTGCACCGGCATGAGCTTTATCAACTTCGCCCGCATCCTGCTGGCCTCCCTCGATGGTGGCCGCGATGCCACCACCGGCAAGGTATTCCTGCCCCAATCCCTGTCGCTGCGAGACGGGAGTTTTGGCAACTTTGACGAAGTGATGGCCCGCTGGGATGAGCAGGTGCGCTACTTCACCCGCAAATCCATCGAGATCGACTGCGTGGTCGACAGCGTGCTGGAGGCGCAGGCTCACGACATCCTCTGCAGCACCCTGGTGGATGACTGCATAGAGCGCGGCAAAACCATCAAGCAGGGGGGCGCCGTCTATGACTGGGTCTCCGGTCTACAGGTGGGGATTGCCAACCTCGGTAACAGTCTGGCTGCGCTGAAGAAACTGGTGTTCGAGCAAGGCGTGGTGGATCAGGCTGAACTGGCTGCCGCACTGGATCAAGACTTTGCCGGGCTGGCGGGCGAGCAGCTGCGCCAGCGCCTCACCAATGCCGCCCCCAAATATGGCAACGATCTGGACGAGGTCGACATGCTGCTGGTACAGGCCTACCAGAGCTACATCGACGAGCTCAAGGGGCTGCACAACACCCGTTTCGGCCGCGGCCCCATCGGCGGCACCTACTATGCGGGCACCTCCTCCATCTCGGCCAACGTGCCCTTCGGTGCGGCCACCATGGCCACCCCGGATGGCCGCCACGCCCGCACCCCGCTGGCGGAAGGGGCCAGCCCGTCATCGGGGTCAGATCGCTTGGGCCCCACGGCGGTGTTCAACTCCCTTGGCAAGCTACCCACCCCGGCCATCCTCGGCGGCGTGCTGCTCAACCAGAAGCTGAGCCCGGCCAGCCTTGAGAACGAGCGGGACAAGGCCAAGCTGATGAGCCTGCTGCGCACCTTCTTCGAGGTACACAAGGGGTGGCACGTGCAGTACAACATCGTCTCGCGGGAAACCCTGCTGGCGGCCAAGGCCCATCCCGATCAGTACCGGGATCTGGTGGTGCGGGTGGCGGGTTATTCGGCCTTCTTCACCGCCTTATCCTCGGATGCGCAAGATGATATCATCGCCCGCACCGAGCACAGTCTCTGACGGGGCGCTCCCCATGGCGCCTGTGACGTCATATGATTGGCAAGCCACCCCCTCGGGTGGCTTGCCGCTATCCACCACCTTGCATGCGAGCGCACCATGAATCCACGCCACCAACTGATCCTCACTCTGGTCCATCAGGCTCGCAAGATGAGCGTGAGTGAGCTCGCCCAACACACTGGCGTATCGGAAGTGACGGTGCGCAACGACCTGACCGCGCTGGAGAAGCAGGGGCTGCTCAGACGGGTACACGGCTCGGCCATGGCGCTGGAGAGCGACGACCCCGATGCCCGGATGAATATCAACTACCTGCTCAAGGAGCGTCTCGCCGAGCGGGCCGCCCAGCTGGTGGAGGATGGCGAGACGGTCTTTATCGAGGGGGGCAGCGCCAACGCTCTGCTGGCCCGCCATCTGGCCCTGCACAAACGGGTCACCATCATCACCATCAGCAGTTACATTGCCCACCTGCTGCGCGACACCCAGGCTCAGGTAGTGCTGCTCGGCGGCCTGTTCCAGCATCAGAGCGAGAGCGTGGTGGGACCGCTGACCCGGCTGTGCATCGAACAGGTGCACTTCTCCAAGGCCTTCATCGGGGTGGACGGCTTTCATCCCGAGATGGGTTTTACCGGCCGCGATATGATGCGGGCCGATGTGGTCAACAGCGTGCTGGCCAAGGGGATGACCAATGTGGTGATCACCGACAGCAGCAAATTTGGCGCCATCCACCCGAGCCAGCTTGGCGCGCCAGGCCAGATCAACGTGCTGGTTACCGACGATGCCCTGCCCGCCCCCATGCGGGTAGCCATCGCGGCCAAGGGGATCACCCTGCACTGCGTTGCGGCCTAGGCCACCCGCTAATTCACGCTATTTCATTGACCTGACAGGATAAAATTTTCATGATGAGCCAGTCCCCATCGGGACTGACATCACCAGTGCGTGATCTGCAGGAAGCAGACTTCAGGAGAGCAAGGACATGCCATCGACCATCACCGCCGGGGAGCGCCGACTCCCCCCTATCATTCGCGCCACCGCCATCACCCTGACCCTGTGCTGGAGCCCGTTTGGCTGGAGTGCCACACTGCCCGCTGACTTGAAGTGGGAGAGCAACAACCAGGATCCTATCTATGCCGATCCGGCTGCCAAACGCGGCGGCACCTTTCGCACCTTTATGACCAGCTTTCCCCTGACCTTGCGCAAATATGGCCCCGACTCCAACGGCGGCTTTGCCGGTTACGTGCGGGAAACCAACCTGCCACTGCTGAGCACTCATCCCGTCACCGGCAACCCCATGCCGATGCTGGCAAACGAGTGGGCCTTCGGCGCCGACCACAAGACCCTCTATTTTCGCATCAACCCCAAGGCGCGCTGGTCAGACGGCCAGCCGGTCACGGCCGATGACTGGCTCTTTACCCTGAAGATGATGCGCAGCAAAGAGATAAACGACCCCTGGTACAACAACTACTACAGCACCCAAATAACCGACGTCACCAAATTTGATGCCCACACCCTGGCCATCACCAGCGGCACCGAAAAGAGCCGTCAGGATCTGCTCGAATCACTGCCCATCAGCCCGGAGCCGAGCCACGCCATCAAGCTCACCGCCAACTGGGTCAAGGAGTACAACTGGAAGGTGTTGCCGGTCACCGGCCCCTATCAGATCGATCAGGTGAAAAAGGGTAAATCGGTCACCTTCAAGCGGATTAAAAACTGGTGGGGAGATGACGAGCGCTACTTCCAGCATCGCTTCAATCCTGCACGGATCGAGATCAAGGTGCTCAGGGATCTGAACATCGCCTGGCAGCACTTCCTGCGCGGCGATCTCGACACCTTCCCGCTGGTGATGCCCAACTGGTGGCACGACAAGACCAAAACCGCCGAGTTCGAGAAGGGGTATATCGCGCGCACCTGGTTCTACAACCAGACCCCGCAATCGCCGATGGGGCTCTATCTCAACACCGCCGATCCGCTGCTGCGCAATCTCGATGTTCGCCTCGGGGTCCAGCATGCCCTCAACCTCGACAAGATGCTCACCACCCTGCTGCGAGGGGATTACCAGCGACTCAACAGTTATGGCTCAGGTCAGGGTGAATTTACCAACAGCGAGATCAAGGCCCGCCCGTTCGATCCCAAACTGGCACGGGAATACTTTGCCAAGGCAGGCTTTAACAAAGTGGGGCCACAGGGGATTTTGCAAAACGACAAGGGGCAGTCACTGACCCTCGCCATCACCTACACCACCGCAGAGCACGCCCAGCGACTCACGCTGTTGCGGGAAGAGGCCAAGAAGGCGGGGCTTAATCTGGAGCTCAACCTGATGGATGCCTCGGCCGGTTTCAAATCGATGCTGGAGAAAAAGCACCAGAGCGCCTGGATGGCCTGGGCTGGCAGCCGCTATCCCGCCTATTGGGAGTTCTTCCACAAGATCAACGCCAACAAACCCCAGACCAACAACATCATGAACATCGATGACGATGCCATCACGGCCTTGGTGGAGCAGTATGACAAGGAGTTCGACTTTGCCAAAAAGGCGGCCCTGTCACGGCAGATCCAGCAGCGGCTCTATGAGCTGGCGAGCTTCGTCCCCGCCTATCAGGTGCCCTACACCCGGGAAGGAGCCTGGCGCTGGATAAAACTGCCAAAAGTACCTGCAACGCCTAAGAGCGAGCAGTTCTACTGGCCCCTCGGTGGCGACAACAGCGGTTACAGCTATGGCGGTCTGCTGTGGATCGATGAAGAGCTAAAATCCGAGACCAGGGCAGCCATCAAGAGTGGCAAGACTTTCCCGGCCGAGCCCATCATCGACACCACCTATCGCCAGCCCTGATAGCCACAACTCGTTTGGCAAACAGACCTAAAACAAAGACCCCGCCAGATAGCGGGGTCTTTGTTGGTAACCGGTGTTGCGAATAGCTCGGTGATCAGCCGCGTTTGGCCTGCTTCTCGGCAATGGCGTCAGCCACGTCAGCCGGCTCCAGTACGATGCCTTCCTGATCCGGGGTCGGGAACACGGCAACACACAGCTCGTCCTGCTCCATACCGTCAACCCAGCGCTCCAGCCACACCTTGAGGGTGATGGACTGCGGCTTGCAATCGGCCCACTCACCTTCGGCCCACGCCTTGGCGTACTCCGGGTGCGGCCATACCGGGATGCAATCTTCATCGTCGGTGGTCAGCATCATGACGCCATGCTCGTCAGTCAGGACGAACAGCTCTTCATGCTCGACCAGCTTGCTGATGAAGTGATCGTAACGGTAATCAGCGTTCAGTTGCAGCGCGGCATTGCGCTCTGTGTCGCTCAGTTCATAGCTCATTGGCCAAGTCTCTCTCTCGATAAAGGGCGCCATGTTCACATCTTGTCGTCAGCTTGTCCAGCTTGCAGCCCCTTGGCACCGGATGGGGAGGACAATGACGCAAATAAGGATAGAGCAGCCTCCTCGATAGCGAGGCCGCCAGCCATCATATTGCCCCTTTTACAACGCAGGGGTGATCAGATCCACATCAGGCTGCTCGCTCAGCTTTTGCCGCAGCCAGTAGACGGACTCCACCTCGACAAAGCAGAGCAGATCCCGGCCATTGGCCGCCATCGCCATCAGCTGCTCAAAACGCAGCTGTTGTTGCTGCTCCCAGGCGGCAGCGAGTTTGGCACCGTGGGCCTCATCCACCACTTCGCGACGCAGCTCGAACAGGTTATCGGTGATCGGGCTGTTGATCTTGGCGGCGGTGTGCCAGTACATCAGCAGGTTATCCATCATCTCGCTGTCGTAGTTGGCCAGTGCATCCAGCTCGGGTGTATCACCGCTGTCGCTGGCGGCAAAATCACACCAGCCCGCATCGAGTGACGCCAGCTCATGAGCCCCCTTAGCATGCTTGCGCAACAGTGCAATGTCGGCTCCCTTGCGTGCAGGTAACCACACCTCGCCCTGATGGGCATCCAACAGGGACGTCAACGAAGCAGCGGGGTAAACCGGAAAGCGGGTACAAAGTGAATGCAGCAGGGATACCAGAGTGATCTTGACCATGAGCGATACCTTGAACAGGGCGAACAGCCACCAATAGACCGTCCGATATAAAGAAGTGCCCTATCCTACCACGTTTGGTCCGGCTCGGCCCTTGGCGAAGCTGTCAGCCAACCATCTGATTACGCCGAAAAAAACAGCATTTGAAACGCAGCATCCAGTCAAAGGTCAATAATTTGAGCCAGCGCCCACTAAAGTGGATCTGGGGATGCTAGTTTGCATACATCTTTAGCGTAAGGAGTAAATCCATGATTGGGATCGACCAGGTTTCTAACGAATTCGTGAACGATTTGAAAATACTGGCATGCTTTGATCCGGCCAACATGAGCCTAGGGATTAAATTACGCAGCGATATGTCTGAAGAGTTGTGCCAGGCGGCAGCCCGTCTGCACCAACAGGGGCTCATCAGCGCAGAAGATGGCGGCTATCTCACCCCGTTTGGCATGACCATGGTTGAACACCTGCAACATCTGCTGGTCGCACTCAAACCGCTTTGACCGGCTGTGGTGCCCAGAGTGAAAAGTTGAGTAGCTCCCAGCGCTCCCCTTGGTGAAGATGACAGGCAAACAGCAAAGGACCTTCGGGTCCTTTTACTTTGCCATCCACCAGCCACTCCCCCTCCCTTTCAGGCACCAGTCGCGCATTCACCTCATCGGGTTGCAGCGCAGCACCTATTCGGACCTGGACAGACTGCTGGCAGATCACCTGCGCTTCCATCGCGGATTGAACCGGTACCGGCGCATCGGACGTCGGAGTCAAGGTGGCAACAAGCAGGAGCGATAGCAGCATGATTCAGCACATGTGAGTCAGTAGCGGGAGCCAGATAAACAAAAAGCCGTGGCACCAGAGGTACCACGGCTTTCTTAAATTCTGTAAAAATTACAGAGCAGTAACGTTCTCAGCCTGCGGGCCTTTCTGACCTTGGGTCACAGAGAACTGTACGCGCTGACCTTCAGCCAGGGTGCGGAAACCGGCACCTTGAATAGCGCTGAAGTGAACGAAAACGTCCGGGCCGTTTTCTTGCTGGATGAAGCCAAAACCTTTGGTTTCGTTGAAAAACTTAACGGTACCGGTGATCATGTTAGACATATCTTTAAACCTGTATTCAAAATAATTACTTATGCTTTTCAGCGGGTAAAGCTCAAAAAACGGGATTAACTTATGAACAACAGGACAAGATGCAGAACATCGTATTCATTGACATAACTATCGCCCTTTCAAGCTGATTTGGATTATACGTGGCTTTGTAGATTACGCAAACAAATTTGTGCCCTGCCAATGACAGGGCGCAAACCGTTATAATGTGGCCGCTTCCAACGCTTCGACCAGCGCTCTGAGAAAACGGGCCGCCTCCCCGCCAGTGCACGCTCTGTGGTCAAATGTCATCGACAACGGCAATGCCCTAACGGGGCGTGCTTCACCATGGATGAACACCACTTTTTCAAACAACTTGCCTGCCCCTATGATGGCCACCTGCGGCGGCGTGACGATGGGGCTGGCGTAGCGGCCTGCGATGGCGCCGAAGTTGGTGAGGGTAATGGTCGCCCCCTGCAACATCTCGCGGGGCACGGCGCGCGCCTTCACATCGGCGATCATCCGATCCAGCCCCTGCCGGATATCCGCCCCCTCCCGCTCGGCCACGTTCTCCATCACCGGCACATAAAGGCCATGCTTTGAATCCACCGCGATGGCCACATTGACCTCTTTGAACAGCCGCCGTGACAGGGTTTCGCCATCGAACCAGGCATTCATCGAGGGCTCGGCGCGGCACGCCACGCCAATGGCCTTGATCAGGCGCACCGTCACATCCTCATCAGGGCGCCAGTGACGCAAATCCACCTCGTCGGTGATGCTGACCGGCACCACAGTCTGATGAGAGAGCTCCATCGCCTTGGCCATGGCCCGCCGTGACCCTTTGAGGAATTCGTTGCCACTGCTCTGCTGTGACTCGAATGCCTGCTGCACATCCAGTTCGGTCACCATGCCGCCGCTGCCACTTCCCTTGATCCGGTCGATATCCAGACCCAGTTTTTGTGCCAATAACCGCACGGCGGGCATGGCTTGCACCAACGCCCCCCCCGGGGCAATGGCCCCCACCACGAAGTGATCCTCGATATGTTGCTGATGGGCGCTCACCTTGCCTACCACGGTCCCATCATCTTCGCCCCCCTCGAACTCCACCAGCGGCGCACCGATATGGAGGATATCCCCTTCGGCGCCGCAGAGACGGGCGATAACCCCGGCCACCGGAGAGGGCACATCCACCAGTGCCTTGGCCGTTTCCACCGACAACAGCACCTGATCGACCGCAACGGTATCACCGGCACTCACCTTCCACTCGACGATCTCGGCTTCGGCCAACCCTTCACCCAGATCCGGTAATTTGAAAAATTTCATAGCCACTGGTTCTCCATCAGCTGCTGAGCCGCATCGGCGATATCCTGCTCGGTGATGAGGTAATATGCTTCGTTGCGATAATAGGGCACGGCGGCATCCACGCCGGTCAGCCGCTTGGGCGGCGCCTTGAGGCTGGGAAGTGCCTGCTCGGTCACCCGCGCCACAATTTCGGCCCCGACCCCGAAGCTACCACAGGCCTCGTGCACCACCAGCAAGCGGCCGGTCTTGCGCACCGAGGTGAGGATTGTCTCCATATCCAGCGGCTTGATGGTGGCCAGATCCAGCACCTCGCACTGGATATCCTGCTCGTCCAGCAGATTCGCCGCCCGCACCACCTCCTGAATGCAGGCTCCCCAGGCTACTACCGTGATATCCCGGCCCGGGCGCAGGGTGAAGCAGACATCCAGCGGCAGGCCGACACCGTCATCCACAACCTCGGATTTCATCGAGCGATAGATGCGGTCCGGTTCAAAAAACATCACGGGATCCGGATCTCGGATGGCCGAGAGCAGCAGGCCATAGGCGCGTCTCGGGCTGGAGGGGATCACCACCCGCAACCCCGGAATATGGGCAAACAGCGCCTCGACACTCTCGCTGTGGTGTTCCGGCGAATGAATGCCAGCGCCATACGGGGAGCGATAGACGAGGGGACAGGAGAGGCGGCCGCGGGTGCGGTTTCGCATCCGCGCCGCCTGACAGATGATCTGCTCCATCCCGGGGAAGATGAAGCCCTGAAACTGGAACTCAGCCACCGGCTTGAGCCCCTGAGTGGCCATGCCGACCGCCACCCCGGCGATCAATCCCTCGGCCAGCGGCGTGTCGATCACCCGCTTGAAACCGAACTTGTCGCGCAGCCCCACGGTGGCGCGAAACACCCCGCCGTTGACCCCCACATCCTCGCCCAGTACCACCACATCCGGGTCGTGCTCCATCTCGTAGTGAAGGGCCATGTTGACCGCTTCCAGCAAACTGATCTCACTCATGACCAACCTCCTGCTTCATCCCCTTGGCAATCACTCGCTCGCGCTGGGGCACGAGTTCGGCGGGCAGGCTGGCGTAGTGATAATCGAGCATCGCCTCCGGCGGCTGGGGCGCCATCGCCTCATAGCGGGCGACCGCCTGCTCTACCTCCCGGGTGGCTTCCGCCAGCAGGCTCTGCTCCTGCTCTTCATCCCACCAGCCCTGGCTGTGCATAAACTGGCGCAGCCGCTTGACCGGCTCTTTCGCCCAGGCTGCCTCGACCTCGGCCCCGTCGCGATAGCGAGTGGCATCATCGGCCGTGGTGTGATCGCCGAGACGATAACTGACCGCTTCTATCAGGGTCGGCCCCTTGCCGCTGCGGGCCCGCTCGACGGCACTGCGGGCGGCATCGTAGACCGCAACCACATCGTTGCCATCCACCTGCAGGCTGCGCACCCCTGCACCAATCCCCTTTTGGGCCAGCGTAGGAGCGCTCGATTGCAGCTTGCGTGGCACCGATATGGCCCACTGGTTGTTGTTGACAATGATGACCATCGGCAGGTGCCAGACACCGGCGCAGTTGAGCCCCTCCAGAAAATCCCCCTTGGAGGTGCCACCGTCGCCGATAGTGACTACGGCAACCCGCGGTTGATTACGCAGTTTGAAGGCCGAGGCAATACCGCAGGCGTGGGTGATCTGGGTGGCGATGGGGACGCAGATGGGGAGATCTTCAGAGGGAGTCCCATCGGGTTTGAGAAAATAACTGCCCCGCTCGTCACCACCCCAATATTGCAAGTTCTTCTCCATCGGCACGCCCCGCACATAGAGGGTGGGCATGTCCCGATAGTAGGGGACGTAGACATCCTGCGGCTGCATGGCCAGACCAATGCCAATCCCCACGGCTTCTGCGCCGAGATGGGAGGGAAAAGTACCGAGCTTGCCGGTTCGTTGCAGCGCAATCGCTTTTTTGTCATAGCTGCGCACCATCACCATATTGCGGTAGAAGGTGTGCAGTATCGCCTTGTCCAGCCAGGTCGGTAAGGTGGCGACCGGGCACCCTTCCGCATCGAGGTAACGAAGGAAAGGGATGTCGACATGGGTCATAACTGGCTCCTTGCCGTTGTAGGCGTCACCGATGCTGGTGACACCTAGATGTAAATACCTTGTTAAATAAAAAGCAAAGGGATTTACTCAGGTAAGACCAGTAGAAACTTCTTTAAAGTAGCGAAGGAGCTGAATTTTCGGCGATGAGTGGCAAGGTATGCCGTAAATGGTGCAACTTTGCAGCACTGAATGCAGGATGCAAAATGTGAAAAAGGGGAGCCTTGCCCCCCCTTCTGTTACTCAAGTCAGCGGTTACGCCAACCAGCAGTTACGCCAGCCACTGTTGCAGCTGGCGGGCCATACCAGCTGGCAGCAAGTGAGCGCGACTTAGCAAGCGGCTGCGCCAGGGCTCGGCCAGCAAGGTGGGGCAAATTCGCAACTCCCGCCCCCTGTCAGCCACGCGCACCAACCGATCGATAAGAGTTTCCAGCGGCGGATGCACCGGCCAGTGAGGATAGAGGTTGGCAGTCGCGATCCCGGCCAGCTCGCACACCCGCTCCTCTTCCCCATCTCCCTTCCCAGCAACCATTGGCCAGGGGTGAAGCACCTGCAGCCAGCCCGGCCGTGCTGCCTCCAGCAACTGGCCCAGCGTCGGCTGCGCAAAATGAGGATCCCCTGCGGCTTTGAGCAGATGGCGCGCCCCCGCCAGCACCACCACGCCGCGGGCGGGAAGTGCAAGAAGATAGTCGGCCAGCGCCAGATCCCGCCCCCTGTTGTGCTGCTGCCAGCGCTCCGGACTCATCTCCTGCCACTCGAATGAGGGCTCGCAGAGATGCACCCGCAGCCGCATATGTGCAGGGCGCGCCAGATTGTTCTGGCGCAGGGCAGCGAAGAGGGCCGGAAACTCGGGGGCCATCCAGGCGGGAAAGGCGCATGAGTCGAGCCAGACCGGATAGAGCCGCCCCAGCGTGAGCGGCTCCCCCTGCCAGCTCTCCTCCCCCGCCAGCCAGGCATTAAGCAAGCCCTGATGGCGGCGATTGCCGCACTCCAGCACCAGATCGGTCATGACTCCCCAGAGCGCCGGATCGCAGAGCCAGGCGTGCTGGCTCCGGATAAAATCCGGGTGCCAATGCGGCTCCCCCAGCCCCACCAGCTTGCCCGCCAGCAAGGCTTCCCGGATGGCGTCTATCGGAGTCCTGGCGACCACTCTGACCACGTTTTCATTTTCCTGCGCTATCCCAGACATCAGATTTATCTCCTCGCTCCCACCCACCATAACAACACGCTTCTCGCGTTTATTGATGACATCAGTTATCGCGGCCAGATCCATTCCCCCCCTGATAGTCTCAGCCATCGATCACGGATGGTGGTTGCCATTGCACCGTACCCGCCCCGTCAGCTCGTCAGTAAAAAAGTGTTGCGAACGGAACAAGATAGCCGAGATAATGATAATGCTTATCATTTAAATATTATGGAAGATGTAAATAATGAAATTCTCAACCTCCCGTTTTATTGCTCCCAGCCTGCTGGCCACCACCATATTCACCCTGCTGACCCAGCAAGCGGTCGCCGCCAGCAACGCCCCTCAAGCCGACGAGGTGATCACCGTCACCACCACGGCGCACAATACCCGCTCGGCCCCTGCCTCCATCTCGGTTATCAGTGCCGAACAGATCAAGGCCACACCGGTCAATGACCTTGCCGACCTGCTGCGCCACGAGGTAGGCATCCAGGCCGAGACCGACACCAATGGCCGCAGCGACATCGGTATTCGCGGCATGTCCGGCAAATACACCCTGGTGCTGGTGGATGGCAAACGCCTCTCCTCCTCCAATGCCCTGTGGCGCGGTGGCAACTTCGACAACACCCCGGTGCCCCTTGGCATGATCGAGCGGGTCGAGGTGATACGCGGCCCCATGTCGGCACTTTACGGCTCCGATGCCATCGGCGGTGTCATCAACATCATCACCAAGCAGCCGGGCAAAACCTGGCAAGGGGCAGC
The DNA here is from genome assembly GCF_054052405.1 of Aeromonas aquatilis. Lineage (NCBI taxonomy): Bacteria > Pseudomonadati > Pseudomonadota > Gammaproteobacteria > Aeromonadales > Aeromonadaceae > Aeromonas > Aeromonas aquatilis. The sequence goes on from NZ_JBSTYP010000008.1 coordinate 81,030, forward strand.
CGATGCTGACTTCAAGGCCATCGAGGGCAAGGATGGCGGCGATCAGCACAGAACCAACCTGGGCTTTACCGGCCCGCTGACCGACAACCTGCTGATCCGGATGAACGGCGAGGTGTATGACCGTCAAGCCTGGACCCCCACCGAAGCCGCTGACGGCATCCCCCTTATCGAAGCCAAGCAGACCCGCAACTTCGCCTCCACCCTGAGCTGGCTGGTGGATGAGCAGCAACGCTTCGAGCTGGATTACCTCTACAACCAGGATGAGCGGCCTCTCGATATCTTCCGCAAAACCGGCAACAAGGTGCACAGCCGCCAGCAGCAAAACGATCGCAACCTGTTTGGTCTGACCCACAAGGGGAACTGGAGCTGGGGTGACACCACCGTCATGGCCAACTACGAGACCTCCCAGATCGACGACTTCAACACCAGCTACTCTGCCCCGCAGCAGCGGGAGCTGGAAGAGAACACCTTGACCCTCAAGGGCTATACCAACCTGGCGCTGGCTAACCACTACCTGACCCTGGGTGGTGAATATCTGGATCGGGAGCTGGTGGATGCGGTGAGCTACAAGGATATCGGCGGTAAAGAGAGTCACTCTCAGGAGGCGCTGTTCGCTCAGGACGAAATCGGCCTGACCGACAGCCTGACCTTCACGCTGGGCGGCCGTTACGATCACCACGAGATCTACGGCAGCCACTTCACCCCGCGCGGCTATCTGGTCTATGAGATGAACGATGTGGTGACAGTGAAAGGCGGTGTCAGCCAGGCCTTCAAGGCACCGGCACCACACCAGTACTCCAACGGTTACAGCATCGAGAGCTGCGGCGGCAGCTGCCGCATCTATGGCAGCGACAAGGTCAAGCCGGAAACCAGCACCAACTACGAGCTGGGTGTCATCGCAGGAGAAGGGATCTGGGAAACCAGCGCCACCCTCTTCTACTCCGATATCGACGACATGCTCACCTTCAAGCAGTTGCCGAACTCCACTGACCGCACCTGGTACAACCTGGAGAAGGCCACCACCAAGGGGCTGGAGCTGACCGGCAAGCTCGATCTGACCGACGACATCAATCTGGGTGCCAACTACACCTACCTGAAAGCGGAAGGCGATCAGGGTCAGGCTCTGCCCGAGCGGCCGGAGCACAAGGCCAATGCCAAGATCACCTGGCAGGCCACCGAGCGGGTCAATGCCTTTGTCGGCACCACCTACACCGGTACCCAGTTTGCCGAGCAGACCGTCAACAAGGTTGTCGTACTACACAAACTGCCCAGCTATCAGACCTTCGATCTCGGCACCGGCTTCAAGGTCACCGAGAACTTTGATCTTCGATTGGGGATCACCAACCTCACCGATGTGCGTCTGCAAGAGAAAGATACCCTCTTCCAGAACGTCGAACCGGGTCGCAGCTACTACGTCAGCGGCTCGGCCCGCTTCTAAACGGGCCGACAGGCAGACAACAAGCAAAAACAAACGTGGCCCCATTGGGGCCACGTTGTTATTCGCTATTTGACGTTCATCAGGCGACTGACTCACGCTCCACCAGCTGGGCTTCAAACTTGAGCGCCAAGCCGTCAACCGGCTTGTGATCGAGCAGGCGCAGCGCCAGCTCGGCAGCGCGGCTGCCCATCTCCTCGATGGGGTAACGTACCGTGGTAAGCTTGGGATAGATGTAGCGGGCGTAGGGGATATCGTCGAACCCCACCACCGATACCTGCTGCGGGATCTTGTAACCCCGCTCCAACAGGCAAGAGATCGCCCCCGCCACCATGCCGTCGTTGAAACCGAGCACGGCCGTGAACTCGACGCCACGAGTCAGCAGCTCAGTCATCGCCACATAACCCCCTTTTTCGTCGGCAAAGGCGCGACTGATCAGGGCCGGTTCAAGGGCAATACCAGCACGCCCCAGCGTCTGGGTATAGCCTGCCATCCGTTGCTGACCATCGACGAACTCCTCATCATCGGAGGTAATAAAGGCGATGTTGCGATGACCGGCATCCAGCAAGTGCTGGCACGCGGTGGTGATCCCCGCCTGGTTATCGAGCCAGACGCAGCGATCCTCAAAGCCCGGCACCTGACGGTTGATGAAAACGATGGGGGTAGAGCCTGCCGCCAGCTCACTCAGCTCCTCGTCCGGAAGCGCCTTGCTGTGGAGGATCAGCGCATCGCACTGGCGCTGCAGCAGCGCTTGAATGGCGTGACGCTCGCGCGCGATATCGTGGTTGCCAGACATGACGATGGTGAACTTGTTGGCCTGATCGACCATGGTTTCGATGCCACGCATCATCTGGGCAAAGAAGGGGCCGCCGCAGAGGTCGCCAACCAGCACGCCAATGCAGTTGGAACGCTTGCTGACCAGTGCCTGGGCAAAACTGTTGGGTCGAAAATTCAGTTCCTTCATGGCCGCCAGTACGGCCTCACGCTTTTCCGGTGCTACCTGTGCCGTGTTGTTGATAACCCGCGACACGGTGGAGATAGACACATTTGCCAGCTGAGAAACGTCTTTAATCGTTGCCACTATCCATTCCTTTATTGTGGGGGAACCTGTCGGTGCCGACGCCCGAGTATACCCTGCAGTCTGATGCAATTCCCGGAGCCCGGTCACCGGGCATGTTTCCTTTGGTAACAAAACCTTACCAGATGATAACCGGCGGCAGGAAAATTTGAAATCAGGGGCCGGCTGGCGGCCCCCGACTCAATAGGCGTGATTGAGCTCCCGATCCGACATGAAGCGCAGCGGCTGCTGCAACTTGTGCTGATAGATGAGATCGAACGACAGCACATTCTGCACGTAGTTGCGCGTCTCCTTGTACGGGATGCTCTCGACCCAGACATCCATCGGCTTGTTGTCACTCTGCTCTCGCCAGCGCTTCACCCGTCCCGGCCCAGCATTGTAGGCGGCCGCCGCCAGGATCCGGTTTCCGTCATAGACATCCAGCAAGCGCTTGAGATAGGCGCTCCCCAGACGAATATTCATGGTCGGATCAAACAGTTGCTGCTCGTTGCGATAGGGCACCCCCAGCTTGCCGGCGGTCTCTTTGGCAGTAGCAGGCATCAGCTGCATCAGACCGCGCGCCCCCACCGGCGACTGGGCCAGCGGATAGAGGGCACTCTCCTGGCGGGAGATGGCATAGAGCAAACTGGTGTTCATGGTGCGCTCTTGCGCCATCTGGGAGAAGGTGCGTTTGAGCGGCAGCGGGAAGCGCAGGTCTAGGGCATCCCATGCTTCGGCGCGAATGCTGGCGAGAATGGCCAACTCGTGCCAGCCCTGATTGAGGGCGATATGACCAAACTCGATGCGCTGGGCCACCGGATTGCGATCCATGTTGTGGATCCACTCCGAGCGGGCCGCTGCAATCTCGTTCATCGACAGCAGCTCGCGCACCCGCAACAGGAAGGGCCAGCGCTGGCTGGCCGTACGCCAGTCCGGTACATGCTTGACGCTCTGGCTCTTGATGCGATAAGGCACCCCGGTGCGCTGGGCAGCCATGAAACCGTAGAAACCACGCAGGTTGGCGGTCTCCAGGTAGAGATCCCGCGCCGATTTTTGCTGCCCCTGCACTTCAAGGGAGCGCGCCATCCAGTAGCGCCAACGATCCTCTTTCTGACGGGCCATCGGCATCATCTTCACCCAGCCGGAGAGGCCACGCCAATCCTGCTCCCAGATGGCCAGTCGTGCCCGCAGTTCGGTGATATCGGGATCCGCCAGCTTTTTCACCGTGCTGTCGACCCAGCTGCGCTGGGCTATGGAGCGATCCAGCAGCAGGCGGCGGGCAATGGCACGCTCTACCGGTTTCACCTCGGCCTGGGTCAGGCCGAAACGGCTGCGAAACAGCGCAAGCTGTCGCAGCACCGACTCCGGTTCCTGATTGGCATAGCGGGTCAAACCAAGGGAGAGCAGCTTGCGGGAATAGGGATTGCTGCTGAAATAGGCCGGGTTCATCGCCTTGGCTGGCTGCTCGAACAGGGTCACCATCTGATCGCCATAGCTCTGCAAGCCGCTACCGATGGTCGCGCCAAGGTGGCGGATCAGATTGGGGTTTTCCGCCTCGAACGCCAACGTCATCCGCTGCCAGATCTTCTCCTGGGTACGCTGACCGGATGCCTGCCACAGCTGGAACAGCGGGGAGCAGGCATCGGGGCGCGACTGGCCGCTCATCCAGATCTTGCCCGCCCCCTGCAACGCCTCTTTCGGCTTGCCGGTGTAATAGAGCGCCTGATAGTGCATGCAGAGCAGATCGGTGGAGCTCGGCTTGGCCGGATAGAAGCGCAGGAACTGCAACCACTGCTGGCTCTGGGCCAGATAGGTCAGATAGCTGCGCTCCAGCCGGTTGGACTGGGGGGTATCCCCATGCTGGCGGATAAAGCGGGTCACATCGTTGTAATCCGCCGCCCCCGGACGAAAGGCGAGCTGATAGTAATCGAGGTAAGGGAGCAGGGGGTAATGGGTCAAACGGGCACGAATTTGCTGGAAACGGGCCTGATCATTGGCCCGTACGGCGTCATACGCCTGACGGTAGAGCGTCTGGTCGGCAGTCTGCGCCATCAGGGTCGGCACGAACAGCGCCGACAAAACAATTCCCCATACAGCTTTCACTGAGCATCTCCATTGAGGGCAATACACCGCCCGCTGGCGGTGGGTCTACTGCCTCTCATTCTACCCGTTGCCGGGCAGCGCTACAGCGGGGAGCAGGGACTATTTTTCTGCCTCCCTCAGCTGCATTTCGCGCAGTTGCTCCGGTCTGGTCAGCCGCTGTACATATTTCTCCAGATAGGGGACCTGCAGCGGCTTGGAGGCGAGATAGCCCTGATAGAAACTGCACCCCTGCGCCTTGAGAAACTCCAGTTGCTGACGGGATTCCACCCCTTCTGCCGTGACGTTGAACCCCATATGTCGCGCCATGGCGATCACCGCCTCGACGATGGCCATGTTGTCGCCATCTCTCGGGATATCCTGAATGAAGGAGCGGTCGATCTTGAGCTCATCGGCTGGCAGCCGCTTGAGGTAGCTCAGGGAGGAGTAACCGGCGCCAAAATCGTCGATAGCAAAGCTGATGCCGAGCTCCTTGAGCTCGGTCATCTTGCTGATGGTGTCCTCGGCATGGCCCAGCACCACGGATTCGGTGATCTCCAGATTGAGGCAGGCCGGATCCATGCCGGTTTGCGCCAGCACATCGTGGATCCGCTCGACAAAGTCAGTGGCATGGAACTGCTTGGCACTGACGTTGACCGAGATCTGCGGAATGTGGATGCCGTTCTCCTCCCACAGCACATACTGGGCGCACGCCTCGTGCAGCACCCAGTTGCCGATATCGACAATCAGGTCCGTCTCCTCGGCAATGGGGATAAATTCGGCCGGCGAGACCAGCGAGCGACCGGCTGGCTGCCAGCGAATGAGCGCCTCGACGCCGATGATGTCGCCGCCATCCACCAGATGCTGGGGTTGATAGTAGAGGGTCAGCTCTTGCTGGCTGAGGGCGTTGCGCAATTCGTTGTGAATGAGCAGACGGCGATCCGCCTGCTGCTGCATCGAGGCGTCAAAGAAGCGGCGGGTCTTGCGACCGGCCGACTTGGCCTGATACATGGCGGTGTCTGCCTGCTTGAGCAGATCATCAACCCCCTGTTCCCGATCCGGAAACAGGGTAATGCCGACACTGGCGCCGATGTGCAGCACTTGCCCGACATAGGTATAAGGAGCGGCAATCTCGGTGATGAGCCGCTCGGCAATGATATCGGCCTGCATCTCCGCCTGGGGCGGGCTGGCCGAGAGCGATGGCAGCAGCAGTACAAACTCGTCACCACCGAGGCGGGCCAGGCAATCACCTTGCCGCACCAACCGTTTGAGACGGGCGGCGACCTCCTTGAGCAGCCAGTCACCGGTAGCGTGGCCGAGGGAGTCGTTGATGGTCTTGAAGTGGTCGAGATCGATAAAGAGCAGCGCGCCAATCAAGCCATCGCGGGTCGCCTCGTTGAAGGTCTGCACCAGTGTCTCGTGGAGCTGACGGCGATTGGGCAATCCGGTCAGCTCGTCGTAATAGGCGAGATCCTGAATGCGTCGCTCGGCCGCCTTGCGCTCGGAGATATCCTCGAAGCAGATGACAAAGTGGCTGATCACCCCTTTTTCATCCTGCACCGGCGTAACTATCTCCCACTGGGGATAGGTGTGACCATCAACATGGCGACGCTGGGTCTCCCCCTGCCAGCGGCTGAGGGTGTTGAGCTCGTAACCGAGCCCACCCAGATTGGGCCAGAGATCCTCTTCCAGATGCAGGCCTAGCACCGACTGGCTGTCAAAGCCGGTGATCTGGCTGAAGGCGTTGTTGACCCGCAGGATCTTGAACCCCGGATCCGTGATGATGATCCCTTCATGGGTCTCGAATGCAACGGCAGAGAGGCGCATCTGGGCATCTGATTGCAATCGCTCCAGCTCGGCCACCATCCGTACCGAAAAGGTATTGAGTACCGAGGTGAGGTTGCTGGTATCTGCCGGAGCCGAATAGAGCAGCGCCAGATGGCCCAGAAGTTGGCCTCTGGCATCAAACAGCGGCTGACCATAATAAGTCTGCCCGGCCGCCAGCCAGGGTTGATACTCCTGCGACTCATCGATCACCTCGAAACAGATGGCCCCTTGCTTGTAGAGCTCCTGACAGGGGGAGCCCGCCAGCGGGTAGTCCTTCTGCGCCAGCCCGTCGGCGGCCAGCACTTTGACCCGGTCGGCACCGCACAACTCACCCACCCAGACCGCATCCACCTTGAGGATATGGGCCAGCTGGCTGACCAGGGTATTGAAGAAATCGAGTCCGGTGCGGGCAGAGAGCGCCTGCGCCAACTGGGTGAGCAAGGTGGTTTGCAGCAATGGCAAAGAGAGGTTGAGAGAGGAGACCGCACTGTTGGCGGTATCAAGAGGGGCCAGCCAGCCACAGCAGATCTGCTGGGTAGGCACAAACTGGCCGCTCCAGAGCACATGGTTGAGCTGCCCCTGATCATCTTTCAGATGACCGATGAACTGTTCAGGCAGATGTGATTCATGAAGCCGGACGAGAAAGTCAGCAAAGCCTGCCTCATCTTCCGGTAACAGGCGAGCGGCCCAGGGATGATTGCCCTCCCCTTGCCACTGCTGGTAGGCCCCCTGATCAGAGAGACTCCACTGATCATGTTGCCGATCGAAAAACCACATGACTTGCGTGGCCTGCTGCTTCATTTACCACTCCAACACAACAACCAACCACGTTTGATGTCCAATCAGGCATAGCAACGCCCCCTGCATCCGCTCATCAGATCAGAGGTTGCGAGGGAAGAGTACAAACATGCGATATCAAGCAGTGGAAACCGGACATGAGGTCGACACGAAGTGCTGCCAAGAAGGGACAGAAACGATCCTATTCCCGTCATACTGCCTGCCAGTTTCATGGAGCTCAAGCTGTTTTTGGCACGAAACCGGAAAAGATCACAATTTATAAGTTGCTGAATAGCTAAGGGAAGGTTATGTGACATAGATCACATTTCAATCTTTAGCAATGAGTAATCTGAAGGTGAAGACACAAGCAAGACGACCCGAAGGGGGCCAATATGAAAATCGAAATTACCAGCAAAATCATCGACATCACCCCGGCTATCCGCGAGCGCATCGAATCCCGTTTTGAAAAGCTCGAACGTCTTCAGGTGCCTCTCATCACACCCCATGTGATTGTTTCCAAAGAGCGTCTGATGTTCACTGTCGAAGCCAGTGCTGGCATCCCCAACGGCAAACTGTTTGCCCAGGCAGAGCATGAGGACCTCTACGCCGCCATCAACGAACTGGGGCAAAAACTGGAGCGCCAACTCAACCGTCACACCGAAAAGCCGATTGCCCGTCGTGCCAATGCCGCACTCAAAGAGCAGCCGCAACCGGATGAAGCTGACGCTTGATAGCATGCCGCAAGGCTAAAAATTCCAAAGAGCATAAAGGCGGGTTACCCGCCTTTTTGTTGCCTGTGATTTACCCCACAAGCACAGCATTACGTCAGTGAACAGACGCCATCAACTAAGCCAGTGCAACCGGGTATCCACTCCCTGTTGCAAACGGTCGAGGATCGGCAGCAATACCAGCGGATCCTCCTGGCGTGGCATATCGGCCAGCTTTCCTTGCAACCGCTCCCGCGCCAGCGGTGACAGGTTGTCGTAGACAGCCTCATCCAGCAGCGGTTGTTTGACCGCCAGCGGCGGTGTTTGCAGCGCCAGCCAGAGCCGCACATCCACCATGCTTCCCCCCTGCTGCAGCCGCTCATTGATGGCACTGCAGTCACTCCCCGCCCCTTCAGCCACCAGCACCTCTGCCGGTCTCAGCTCAAAGTGCAGACGCCAGTCACGGCTCTGGGGAGTGGCCGCCGCTTTGGCATCAAACCAGGGCTGCTCCTCCACCGCGTCGGTCAGCAGGGCCAGATGCAGCCGGAAATCAGCCCGATCCCCATGCTGCAGGTCACGGTTGAGGCGCTGCCCCAACTGGCCCTCATCGACGAGCAGGTGATTACGGATTGAACTGGGCAGCATGAGATAACTCTCGAAAATGGCGATTTCACTGGTTATCGGCCACAAATCCAATTCTTTTAATGGAAAAATCCTGCTTGGGGGTTCACAAAACCGGAAGATCTGTTAGTATGCGCCTCGCACTTGTGGAGGGGTTCCCGAGCGGCCAAAGGGATCAGACTGTAAATCTGACGGCTCTGCCTTCGAAGGTTCGAATCCTTCTCCCTCCACCATTTCAAGTGCGACAAGTTGAAAGCAATACCCCGTGGAGGGGTTCCCGAGCGGCCAAAGGGATCAGACTGTAAATCTGACGGCTCTGCCTTCGAAGGTTCGAATCCTTCTCCCTCCACCATCATTCAGAAGACCCGGCCTAGCGCCGGGTTTTCGCATTTATAGCCCGTCGCAATCCATTCTACCTCTGCACTCCAGTCCCTTATCGCCGTTTGCCTGCTGCCGATCGCGCAATAAAAAAACGGGAGGCCTGCGCCTCCCGTTTAGGTTCATATCAGCCCTGTTACGGGATGAAGCGTTACAGAGTAAAGCGATAGAAGATATCGACCGCCTGAGCCACCCCGCTCATCGCCTGCAGATAGAGCCGTGGCAATACCTCGTAGCGCAGCTTGAACTCGGCGATGGGGCTGAAGACCCCGACCCCGTACTGGAACTGCAAGCCCGGCAGCAGATAGGCAGACAGAGTCACCTGGGTGTTGTCACCACTGCCCGCGGTATCGAGGGAGACATCGCTCATCCCCAGCGACTCGCCGATACTCGACACCACACCGTTGGCCTGACTCACCGCACCGGCCACCAGCAGACCGTTGAAACCGCCATCCTCACCGCCGGTCTGCAACCCTTTGCCGCGCAGCAGATAGGAGAGTTGTTCCGACTGCGCCATCTGCGGTTCGGAGTAGACAGTGATCTCAGGCTTGCTGGCAGGGCCGGTCACCCGCACCCCAACCGTCACCTGACCTTCTATGGTATCGGGATCCCGGTTAGCCTCGATGTTGAGGAAGGGCCGATCCAGCGGACCGGAGAAGAGGATCCGCCCCTCCTTGATGATGAGGTTCTGACCATAGGCCTTGAAGCGGCCGTTGGTCAGCACCAGCTGGCCATTGCCAGCCAGCGGCTTCTCGGGATCCTGACGGATATTGAGGCCACCGGAGACATCGGTCTTCAGTCCCATGGCATCGAGCTTCACATCGTTGCCAAGGCGGATCGCCACCTTCATCGCCAGCGGCAGGCTGGCCTGCTTGGGAGCCGGAGGCAGATCGTCATAGACCACGGTCACATCGTCGGAGACCGCCACCGCCGAATCCGGCAGACTCTTGACCAGAATGCGCGCCCAGGGAATATCCACCTGACCGGTAATCCGGGTCTCCTCCCCCAGCGACACCGCGATATCGGGCGAGACTCTGACCCGGCCCATGCCCGGATATTGTGCCTCCAGATCCTTGCCCTGAATGGTGAGGCTGCCGCTGACCGGCATCTTGGCCCAGCTGAGCCAGCCGCCCAACGCCAGCGGCCCCTTGCCCACCAACATGGATCCATCGAGCTCGGCGCGGTTGCCCTCGATCTTGAGGCGGGTCACCAGCTTGGTCAGGGTCACCATGTCGGAGTGGGTCTGCACTTCACCGTCACGCAGGTTGAGCTGGCCAAACAGCAGGGGCGCCGCCAGAGTGCCGTCAAAACGGGCATCGGCGGAGATGATCCCTTGCAGGGAGCGCACCTCAGGGATCAGCGGTGCGAAGGTATTGAGCTTGAGATCGTCAAACTTGAGTTGACCGCCGAGCAGACCGCGACCGGCAGGCTCCCTGATCAGCAAGTCGGTATCGATATTGCCGATCTGTTTGGAGGCAAAATCGAGGCGAATGGCCGCCTGCTGCCGCTCGAAATCCAGGGCCAGTGCCAGCTGCTGATAGTCGGTCTTTAGACCATCTGCCACAAAAGTGCCCGGCGTGGTGCGCACCACCGCATGCAGGGTCGGCTGATTGCCACGCCAGCTGGCACGCCCATCGGCCGAGAGCATCGCCTGCCAGCGGAAGTTGTCCGGCAACCAGGGGCGTAGCCGCTTGAGATCAAACTCGCTCAGGGCAAACTCCAGAGTCCCTTGGGCAGCGGAGACCTGACTCCCCTTGACGCAGAGGCTGGCCCCCTGGGAGCCGAGGCAGAGATCCCCCATCGCCAGCCGCTGACGCGGCAGATCGAGATCCAGTGCCCAGGGGGAGATCAAGTCCCAACGGCGCAGCGGGGTTTTCAACTGCAACTCGGAGAGCGCCCCGCGCCAGTGATCTCCGCGCACGCCGCCACCCAGTTTGAGGTTGGCCGCAACAGGGTCACCCTTCATGGTCAGGGTCAACAGATGCTGACCGATATCGCCGCTGAGGTTCAGGGCCAGCTGGCTGAGCTTGGTCTCCCCCTGTTTCAGCTGCGCCACCAACAACGCTAGCTCACCGGCCGGTTTGGCGCCGATCACCGCATTACCCTTGAGACTAATGCCCTTCAGGTCGGTGCCGGCATAGTAGAGCCGGTCGGAGGCGAGATCCGCATCGATTTTTGGCGTCTGCTGATTGCCACTGACCTTCACCTGCCCCTTGATATCCCCTTTCAGGCCGGGATAGATGCCCCCCAGCTGGGGAGCCTGCAGGTTGGCATCGAGTCTCCACTGGGCGCTGCTGATACTGCCCTTGGCCTGCAACTGGTTGGGGCCACTTTGCAGCGAGAGCGCCGGGATCTGCCACTCCATCTTGTCGTTGCCGCTGAGCTCCCCCTTGAGGGCCAGCGGGTACTGGTTGAGCTTGCCATCCACCTTGAGCTTGGGCAGTTTCAGCTCCCAGTGGCCCGCTTCGTTCATCACGAAACGGCTCTCCAACTCACCGGCCAGCGTCCCTTTCAGCTCAGGCATCAGCTCGGCCGGATTGATCCCCTTGAACAGGGTGGTTCCCTGCCACTCGATCCCCTTGTTCCAGGCCAGCTTGCCATCGAGCTTCAGCTCCCCCTTGAGGGCGTTGAGCTGCAAGGCGATCTTGCTGAGCCGCTCCAGATCCCCCTTCCCGTCCAGCGCAAGCTTGAAGGGGGGGACATCGGTTCCCTTGCCGGAGGTATTGAGGGCAAACTGATAGCCGGAGAGCTTGCCCTTGGCAGTCAGGCTCCCCTTGTCCAACCGATAGCTCGGCTCATCTTTGGCAGGCTTGTGAAGAGGCCAGCCGAGGCTCTTCCAGTCGAGGGCCACATCAAAAGGGAGATCCGGGTCGAGGGCGGCCAGCGAGCCCTTGAGACTGGCGGCGACCGGCCCCTTGGCCGACAACGCCAACCCCAGCTTGCCGACCGAACCGTTCAGCGCCAGCGTGGCCTGCTCACCCTGCAGCTCGCCATCCAGCAGCCCCTTGCGGGCCTTGGCATCCAGCGTCACCGCCAGCGGGTAGTCGTCACTGAGCTGGACGTGTCCCTTGAGCGCCAGATCGGCCATGGCGTGGCGCAGCGAGAGCTCGCGCACCTCGATGCGATCATCGACGGCGGTGGCCGAGAGCAGCAGCTTGTCGAGCCCTTCGATCAGCTCGCCCTGCTTATATTTCACGCGAGTCGCGCTAACCCCTTCCAGCTGGATGGGGAAAGGAAGATGAATGGCGGGCAGGACAATGGGGGCAGCCTTTGCCGTGTTCGCAGCTGACGCCCCGTTGCCCTGTTTGACGGTCTTGGCGCTGGCCTTGTCGGTACGAGCAACCGCAGCACCGGCTTGCTTCTCGTTAGCAGTCGGCTGCTTGGCGGATTTGGCTGGGCTGGCGGGTGCCGCGTCATCCAGTGTCACCTTCAGGTTATCGAGCACAGGCCCGCGCACAATCAGCCCCTTGCGGTTGAGGGTGGCGCCGATATCGAGCGACCCCAGGGTCACGGCCACGCCGGGCACCGCCAGATCGAGATCGGCTACCTTGAGGCTATCGACCTGGATCTTGAGTGGCAGCGGGTGCCAGACAAAGGGTTCGGAAGGCTCTTCCGGTGCAGGCTCGGAGTCGGCCACCTTCACCACCGGATGAGTCACTTCAAGCGATTTGATCCAGAGTTTGCCCTGCAGCAACTTGCCGAGATCCCAGTCGAGCACGGCGCGATCCACCGTCACATCCACCAGCTCATCCTGCCAGCCGGCCCCTTCCAGGGTCCAGCCATAGCCAAGCTGGCCCGCCACCAGCTCACCCTTGAGGGAGGGCAGCGCTCCCTTGGCCTGTTGCCACAACCACTTGTTGCCCTGATGGGTAAAGCCCAGCAGGCTGACGCCGATAAACAGCAGGAACACCAGCCCCATCAGCCAGAGGAAAATGCGTTTTAGCCAGATCACAATGCAGACCCCCGCGCAAGATACAGCCGCAGCGGCCAAAGAAAAAAGCGTTTAGACAAGATCATAATTCAGGCCCCAATGCGAAATGCAGCCGCAAGGGCTTGTCCTCCTCCGATACCCCGACCGCCAGATCCAGCCTGACCTGACCGATGGGGGTGACCCAGCGCACACCGACGCCGGTACCTATTTTCCAGGGCTCGCTGTAATCGGTGGTGGAGGTGCCGCCATCCACAAACATGGCCCCCAGCCACTTCTCGCTGAAGCGGTAGTTGTATTCCAGACTGGCCACGCTGGTGTAGCGGCCACCGGTCAGCTTGCCATCCGGCCCGGTGGGGGAGATGCTCTCGTAACCAAAGCCGCGCACCGTCTGATCGCCACCGGTAAAAAAGCGCAAGGACGGCGGCACCAGCGAGAAGCTGTCACCTATGATGGCCCCCTGCTCGGCCCGCATCAGGAATCTGTGGTTATCGCCAAGAGTACGGAGCCACTTGCTACGCCCCCACACCCGCATAAAGCTGATGTCGGAACCCCATCTGGGATCGGAGAACTCCAGCGTCAGCTGCTGGCGATCCCCCCAGTCGGGCACCAGGGTGCCGCGCACCCGCAGCCGGGACCAGGAGACCCCGGGGATCAACAGCAAGCTGTTCCCCTCGTCGGCGCCCTGGGTATAGATCTCGTTCTCCAGCCGGATAAAAACGTCCCGATCCCAGCTCTCCGGCCGCCGCGTCCAGCGGTGTACACCGATAGTGGTGAGATCGGAGCGGGTATCGTTGTTGTCCTTGTACTGGTAGCCGGTCTGGATGGAGTAGTAGTCCCGCAGCGGGTTGCCCACCGGGATCTGATAGTCGAAGCTGAGCTCTGCCTCCGGCGCCGACACCTTGGCGGTGGCAAACAGACGGTGACCATAGCGGTTGACCCAGGGCTTCTCCCAGGTGGCACTCATCCGCGGCCCCACGTCGGTGGCATAACCGATACCGGTCTCGATTTCGTGATCGACCCGGTTATCCAGCGTCACCGCAATGGGCACCCGATAGTTGCTCGCCTCGCTCAATACCGGCTTGATATCGACCTGACGGAACAGCTTGGTGGAGGAGACATCCTGCGACATCTCGGCCAGACGGATGGCGAGATAGGGGTCGCCGCTCTTGATGTTGATAAGCGGGCGGATCAGGTGAAGCGCTTCGGGGGTGGCATCGTAGCGGATCTCGCCAAAACGGTAGCGATGGCCCGATTCGAACAGAATAAAGATCTCTGCCGTCCCCTTGTCCGGGAACACCTTGACCTGACTCTTGCTCAGCTTGGCATCAAAGTAACCGCGGGCCAGCCCGAGGCTGCCGAGATCCGCCTTGATGGATTCATATTTGGCGTGGTTGAGGGGCTCGCCCTCTTTAAGGGGCAATTTGTCCAGCAGGGCGCTGTAGAGCTCATCGCTGCCCGCATCCCCCTCCAGCAGAATATCGAGGCGGGAGACGATGACCGGCTCCCCCTTGTCCACCTCAATCACCACTTTGGACGGAGTCTTCTTGTCGCGGCTCAGGGTGATTTTCGGCTGGTAGTAGCCATAAACCTGCAGCGCCTTTTGCACGCTCTCGGTGATTTTGGCGCGAGCCGGGCGGTATTGCCGCTCCTGATAGACCGGCAGGGCATTGAGGTAGGCTTCAACGTTATCCTTGTTCTCCCCTTTCAACCCCTTGACCTGATAGGTGAGCTTGGCGGCAAACGCGGGCGAAGCCAGCAGCGACAGCAACAGGCCCCCCCCCAGTACCCGCAGACCGCGGCGAAACGCAGGGCCGGACAGTGAACGCCCTGCCAGCAGGGATGAAATGCATCCTGTCAAAGGTCAATATTCCTGAATCTGTGGTGAAGGAAACCAGCGCCCTTTCGGGCCAACCCCGAATGCGGCGCAGCACGCCATGCCAAGCATGGTCGTGACACAAAAATGCGCGCCAGAAAAATGGCGAACCTTATCCTAACATAGGCATCCGCCAGCAACAGCGCAGCACCATTGGCAAATTCGCCATATCTTTTAAGAGGTTGACCACAAATCACACATTTTGCTGACAATGACACCGCCCGCTTTCCCGATGGGAGCGAACTGACCCGCTCTGAACAAGGTTGCCTTCGTCGTCAGACACCATTTGTCACCTCTCCCCCTCTCTTTACCACCAGAAACCCACCACGACAGAGTTTGTCGGCATAGCCCCACCCTCACCGTTTAACAGGCCCGGCACACGCCAAAGCCCGCCGTAGCGGGTGATTAAGAATTGCTCGTTCAGCGCAATCGAATTATCCCGCTGCCTTTGCGAACGTCCCTCCCTCACACTTGAACCATCAACTGAAGGAGACACATCATGCATGCACGTAGCGAACAGATG
The DNA here is from genome assembly GCF_054052405.1 of Aeromonas aquatilis. NCBI lineage: Bacteria > Pseudomonadati > Pseudomonadota > Gammaproteobacteria > Aeromonadales > Aeromonadaceae > Aeromonas > Aeromonas aquatilis. The sequence goes on from NZ_JBSTYP010000008.1 coordinate 96,238, forward strand.
GCTGACTATATTGCCGATCGTCTCGAGTTCATCACCTTTCTCGCCTGTTGCAGCGCCCTGCTGGCCCTGCTGACCGGCATGAGTGGCCAGCAGGCGCTGGCCTTTACTGCCCTGAACCTGCCGTTTGGCCTCGGCATTCTGCTGGCGATGGCGCTGCTGGCCCCCCTGCCCGTCCACTGGCGGCTGCCGGGCATCACCTTGCTGCTGGCAGGTTGCGCCCTGATGACCCTGCAACTGGGGGGTGAGTGGCTCAATCCACTGGCTATCTGGAGCCTCTACGCCCTGCTCGGGCTGGAGATCATCTGGCAAGCGCGTCCCCGCGCCGTGCTGGCCACCCGCGCTCGCCAGTAACAGGGCTGACGATAGCCGGTAAATGGCGGGCTGTGATGGCTGACGCCGGTGGCAAATTGGGGTACTCTTGCGCCCCGATTTGCTACCACCCTTGGCGTTAACAACCTTCGCCATCACTCCCAGGAGCGCCCCGATGAAAAAAGCCTGTGCCCAGCACATTCTGGTCAAGACCGAAAAACAGTGTCTGGAGATCAAGGAGAAGATCGAGAAGGGAGCCGACTTCGGCCAGATGGCCAAGCGCTTTTCCACCTGCGCTTCTGCAAAACGCAGCGGCGATCTGGGGGAGTTCAACAAAGGGGATATGGTCAAGCCCTTTGACGATGCGGTATTCAAGGGCGAGCTGCTCAAGGTACTGGGGCCGGTGCGCACCAAGTTCGGCTTCCATCTGATCAAAGTGCTCTATCGCAACTAAGTCATCGCAACTGACCATTTTCTCGGTGAAGCTCCCGTCAGGCGGGCTTCACCGACCTCTGCATCTCCCTCGCAAAACTGACCAAAACCACGCCAAACTCTCATCAATTTACTAACGTTATCAGGCAATTAAGTTTATCCTTCTCGGCATTGTCCACATTCGACGATGGATCCCGTGCTATGCCCCGCTCTTGCTTGTGGCCCCTGCTGGCCTGGTTACTCCCGCTCGCTGGCGCCCTCGGCAGCCGCTTTCATCTCTGGCCCTGGTGGATCGGTTTTGCGATCTGTCTCATCGGAGCCCTTGTCTCCCTGATCTTGCTGGTACGCCTGCCTTGGAGCCGCAACCGATACGCCAGCGGCCTTGGCGCCTTGCCACTGCTGCTGCCGCTGACCTTTGTGCTGCAGGCGCTGCGCATGCCGCTAATCAACGATGTGAGCACAGATCCCTACAATCCCCCCCAACTGCGCTGGGCGGCAGAGCTCAGAACAGCGCAGGATCTGCCAATTAATAGCGCCCCGCTGAAAGCATTTGAAAGAAATCCCGGTCCTCTCTTTACCCATACCGCCCCCGAAGAGGTGGTTATTGAGGCTGAGGAGCTGATGCAGGAGCTGGGCTGGCAGGTACGACCGAGCCCGGATGGCTTGGATGCAGTGGTCACCACCGGCTGGTTCGGCTTTCAGGATGATGTGGCGCTGCGGGTCTTTGCCGGCCCCAAAGAGACTCGCATCGATATGCGATCAGCATCCCGTCAGGGGCAAAGCGATCTGGGCACCAACCGGGCGCGGATCGAGGATTTCCTGACCCGCCTGAATGAGCGGTTGGGCCAAGCCTACAAACCCAATTTGAAACCGTAAGTGTGAAACAACAAGAAGGTAACTGATGCGCGTTGAGGTCAAACCCGACCGGGAATATGCCTGGTTTATCCGCCCCTTTTTCTGGCTGCAAAAGCGCAACTATGGTCAGGTGCTTATTCCGGGCAAGTGCTGGGGCCGCTCGCCGCGCCTCTTTGCCGCCGTCGCCACCCTCTACGGCGTCATCAACCGCAAGCGCTCCCCCATCGACCCCGTGCTGCGCTCGCTGGTGACGGTGCGGGTCTCCCAGCTCAACTGGTGTCGTTTTTGCGTCGACATCAACGCCATGACCCTGGTAAAGAGAGCCGGCTCCAGCGAGAAGGTGGAGGCGCTGGCCAACTGGCGCGAAAGCCCCTTGTTCGACGAGCGGGAGAAAGCAGTGCTCGACTACACAGAAGCGATGACTGGCCTGGATGGGGTGAGCGATGAGCAGGCGGCCCGCCTCAAACCCTGGTTCGATGACGACGCCATGGTGGAGCTGACCGGTCTTATCGCCTTTCAGAACATGTCAGCCAAGTTCAACGCGGCCCTCGATATCGCGCCGCAGGGCTTCTGCCAGCTGCCGGTGCAACCGGAACGCCCTGCCCAGCCAGACAACAAGGACGCCTGATGAACCGGACCCGCCTGCTGCTTGCACTGGTGATGGGGGGCCTTATCGGCGCCTTTTTTGCCCTCGATCTCGGTCGTTACCTCAGTCTGGTCGCCTTGCAGGCCCAGCAGGCTGCAGTGGCGCAATGGGTCGACAGCCACTTTGTCTCGGCCAGCCTGCTGTTCGTGCTTATCTATGTGCTGAGCACCGCCCTCTCCCTGCCCGGTGCCAGCCTGCTCACCCTGGGTGGCAGCGCGGTTTTCGGCGTCGCCTGGGGATTGCTGCTGGTCTCCTTTGCCAGCACCCTAGGCGCAACCCTGGCCTTTCTCAGCGCCCGCTTTCTGCTGCGCGACTGGGTCACCGCCCGCTTTGGCGACAAGCTGGCCACCTTTCAGTCCGGCATGGCGAAGGAGGGGGCCTTCTATCTGCTCAGCCTGCGCCTCATCCCCATCTTCCCCTTCTTTTTGGTCAATCTGCTGATGGGGCTCACCCCCATCAGAGTCAGCACCTACTACTGGGTCAGCCAGCTTGGCATGCTGCCCGGTACCTTCGTCTACGTGCTGGCGGGCAGCGAGCTTGGCCAGTTAACCAGCACCGGCAATATCCTCTCCCCCGGCCTGATGGTCGCGCTGACCCTGCTGGGGCTGATGCCCTGGCTGGTCAAGAAATTGACCGCCAAGCTCGCACTGCGCCGCTTGCTCTCCCCCTACCGCAAGCCCGCTCGCTACGACTACAACCTGCTGGTGATAGGTGCGGGCGCTGGTGGGCTGGTCACCAGCTATATCGCCGCAGCGGTGAAGGCCAAGGTGGCGCTCATCGAGAAGCACAAGATGGGGGGCGATTGCCTCAACAGTGGCTGTGTCCCCTCCAAGGCATTGATCCGAAGCGCCCGCTTTGCCGCAGAGCAGCGTAAAGCCGACGAGCTGGGCTTTAGCCCAAGCCACTCCCGCGCCGATTTTGCCGCCGTGATGGAGCGGGTGGCTGAGGTTATCAAGGAGGTCGAGCCCCACGACTCCATCGAGCGCTATCAGGGGCTTGGGGTGGAGTGCATCGAAGGAGAGGCGCGGCTGGTCTCACCCTGGGAGGTAGAAGTGAACGGCCAGCGCCTTGCCAGCCGCCATATCGTTATCGCCACCGGCGCTCGGCCGCTGGTGCCCAAGCTGCCGGGGCTTGATCAGGTGCCTTACCTCACCTCGGATAGCCTCTGGCAACTACGCACCCCGCCGCGCCGGCTGCTGGTACTGGGCGGCGGCCCCATAGGCTGCGAACTGGCCCAGAGCTTCGCCCTGCTCGGCATTCCCGTGACCTTGGTGGAACTCTCGGAGCAACTGCTGCCCCGCGAAGATAGAGAGGTTGCCGATGCGCTGGCCGGGCAGATGAGCCGCGATGGTGTGCAGCTACTCACCGGCTGGCGCGCCGAACGAGCCGACTATCTGCCCGCAGCCGATGGGGATCTCCCCATCCGGCTGCAACTGCGCCGTGGCGATGAGACACAGGTGGTGGAAGGGGTTCAACTGCTGCTGGCACTGGGTCGGGTCGCCAATGTGAGCGGCTTCGGGCTCGAAGCATTGGGGGTCGAGCTTGCCCCCCGCGGCACCATAGCGGTCGATGGCTTTCTTGCCACCAACTTCCCCAGCATACTGGCAGTGGGAGACGTAGCGGGCCCTTACCAACTCACCCACTTTGCCGCCCATCAGGCCTGGTATGCGGCGGTCAATGCCCTGTTTGGCCAGTTCAAGCGCTTTCGGGCCGACTATCGGGTCATTCCGGCGGCCACCTACACCATGCCGGAGATTGCCCGGGTCGGCCTCAATCGCAAGGAGGCCGAGGCGCAGGGGATCCCCTTCGAGGCGACCCGCTTCGAGCTGGCCGAGCTGGACAGAGCCATCGCCGATGGGGAGCGCCAGGGTTTTGTCGAGGTGCTGACCGTGCCGGGCAAGGATACTATCCTTGGCGCCACCATAGTGGGCACTCACGCCGGTGAGCGGATTGCCGAGTTCGTACTCGCCATGCGTCACCGCCTCGGCCTTGGCAAGATCCTCGGCACCATTCACGCCTATCCCACCCTGATGGAGGGGAATAAATATGTGGCGGGTGAATGGAAACGGGCCCACCAGCCCACCCTGGTGCTGGCGTTGCTGGCCCGTTATCACCGCTGGCGCCGTGGCGCCTGACAACCAGAGAAACATTTATGCTCAAGCCATTCTCACAACTCAACTCACAGCTCAAACAGCGGCTAAACGCCCTGCTGTGCGCCCTGCCACTGCTGGCCAGCGGCCCGCTGTTAGCCAGCCCTTATGACAACTGGCAACAGACCCTTGAGGAGGCGAAGGGGCAAACCGTCTACTTCAACGCCTGGGGCGGCAGCCCGGAGATCAACGCCTATCTGGTGTGGGCCGGGCAGGAGCTGGCGCGCGACTATCAGGTCAAACTGGTGCAGGTGAAGGTGGATGACATTGCCCAGAGCGTCAGCCAGTTGCTGGCCAACAAGCAGGCGGGCAAGCAAGCTGGCGGCCCCATCGATCTGCTCTGGGTCAACGGCGAGAACTTCAAGGCGCTCAAGGAGCAGGGGCTGCTCGGCGCTCCCTTTACCGCCGAGCTACCCAACATGGCGCTGGTCGACAGCACCCTGCCGGTGAGTGAGGACTTCACCCTGCCGGTGGAAAGGCTGGAAGCCCCTTGGGGCATCGGCCAGCTCAATCTGATGGTCGACACCGAAGAGGTCGCCAGAGCGCCCACCTCGGCCTTGGCCCTGCTTGCGTGGGCCAAGGCCCATCCCGGCCGCTTCACCTATCCCAAGCCGCCCCAGTTCCATGGCTCCAGCTTTCTCAAGCAGATCCTGCTGGAATTGACGCCAAACCCCGCCCCCCTCTATCGGGAGACGACCGATACCGAGTTTACCCAACTCACCGCCCCGCTCTGGGCCTGGCTCGATGAGCTGCATCCGGCACTCTGGCGCAAGGGCAAACTGTTCCCCACCAGCGCCGCCGAAACCCGCCAGCTACTCGATGATGGCGAACTGGCCATGGCCATCAGCTTCAATCCGCAGGAGGCGCAGAGCGCCGCCCAGATTGGCGCCCTGCCCCCCAGCGTCGAGGCGGTCGCCATGGCAAAGGGGTCGCTCACCAACAGCCATTTTCTCGCCATCCCCTTTAACGCCAGTGCCCGTGCGGGTGCCAAGGTGGTCGCCAACTTTCTGTTAAGCCCGGCGGCGCAGGCGCGCAAGGCCAATCCGGCCTTCTGGGGTGATCCCAGCGTGCTGCGGGCCGATGCGCTGCCTGATTCAGCCAAGGGGCAACCGGCACTGCGCTTCAAAGCGGTAGCCGAGCCTCACCCCAGCTGGCAGCTCAAGCTGGAAGCGGCCTGGGCCGAGCGTTACAGTCACTGATGAGTGCCGCTGGTCACCCGCTTTCCCGCTCCCGACCGTGGCGCCGGTTGACACGCCACCCCACTATGAGTGCGGGGATGGCGGTCATTTATCTGGCGCTCTTCGTCATCCCATTGCTGGCGGGGCTGTGGCAACTGCTGGCGGAGGGGATGGCCGCCTCTCATCTCGCCTTGCTGCTGGCCCAACCCGGTCTTTGGCACTCAGCAGCACTGAGCCTGTGGATTGGCGCCGCCTCGACCCTCGGTAGTCTGCTGTTGACCGCCCTGCTGCTGGCCCACAGCGACAGCCGGGCTTTCGGGCTGCTCCGTCGTCTGCTCTCGCCGATGCTGGCCATGCCCCACGTCGCCTTTGCCATCGGTTTTGCCTTTCTGCTCGCCCCCTCCGGCTGGCTGCTGCGGCTCCTCTCGCCAGCGCTGACGGGGTTTGATCTTCCCCCCGATTGGCAGACCATTCGGGATCCTTGGGGGCTCGGGCTGATTGCACTGCTCGTTTTCAAGGAGACCCCCTTTTTGCTGCTGATGGCGATGGCCGCACAGCAACCCATCCAGCTGGCACGCCAGCAGTGGCTGGGGGCAAGCCTTGGCTTCAGCGCCCCCCAGATCTGGTGGCGCCTGCTGCTACCGGCGCTCTGGCCAGCCCTGCGCCTGCCCCTCTATGCGGTGGCGGCATATGGTGTGGCGGTGGTGGATCTCGCCCAGCTGCTCGGGCCCGACGCCCCCGCCCCGCTGGCGGTGCGGTTGTGGCTCTGGTATCAGGACCCGGATCTGCTCTGGCGCGGCGCCACCGCCAGCGGCGCCCTGCTTTTGCTCGCCATCACGGCGTTGCTCATCGCTCTGCTCAGATTACTGGAGTGGCTTCATAAAGAGATGGGCAAAGGCTGCTGGCTCGATGGCAAACGGGCGGCGCCCCACTTCTTTGCCAACCGGCTCGCCGCGGGCTTTGCCTTCACCCTGATCACCCTCAATCTGGCGGTGCTGGCGGCGCTGCTGCTCTGGTCACTGACCCGGCGCTGGCCCTTTCCCGCCCTCTGGCCGAGCCAGTGGAGCGGTCGCCATTGGCTCGAACTGCTGCCGACCCTGTCGCCGCTGCTCACCACCAGCATGCTGCTGGCACTGGCGAGCGGGGCGATTGCGCTGGTGATGGCGGTGCTGAGTCTGGAAGCGCAGGCCGGCCGCCGCCCCTGGCCGCTCTGGCTCATCTGCCTGCCGCTGCTGCTGCCGCAGGCCAGCCTGCTGTTCGGCATTCGGCTCGGGTTGGACTGGCTTGCACATGACTCGATAAGCAGCGGCATTGGCTGGGGATGGGTGCTCTGGAGCCAGCTGCTGTTCGTCTTTCCCTATGTCTATCTCTGCCTGCACGGCCCCTATCGCCAGTTCGATCCGCGGATCACCCAGAGCGCCCTGCTGCTGGGGGCCACGCGATGGCGAGCCTGGCGGCAGGTGAAAGCGCCGCTACTGGCACGCCCGCTGTTGTTTGCCTTCGGCGTCGGGGCGGCGGTGAGCCTGGCCCAATACCTGCCGACCCTGCTGTTTGGGGCTGGCAGGGTGGTCACCATCACCACCGAAGCGGTGGCCATCGGCAGCGGCCTAAATCGGCGGCTGGCGGGCCTCTACGGCCTGCTGCAACTGCTGCTGCCGCTCGTTATCTATCTGCTGGCGCTCTGGCTGCCGGCGCGACTCAATCCGGCGCTCAAGGGGGGCGGCTCACGATGAACTCTCACGATGGAAACAGCCATATGCTGAGCACCACGCCTCTTCGGCTTTACCTTGATGAAAATCTGCTGCTCTCGCTGCCCGCCCTGCAGGTGGCACCCGGCGAGGTATTGACCCTGATGGGGCCCAGCGGCTGTGGTAAAAGCTCCCTGCTGGCAGGGCTGGCGGGGGTACTGCCCGGCGCGCAGACAGATAGCGGCCCCATCCGGCTGGAGGGGGAGATAAGGCTCGGCGAGCGGCTACTCAACGCCCTACCGCCGCAGGCGCGGCGCATCGGCATGCTGTTTCAGGATGACCTGCTGTTCGACCATCTGACGGTGGCGGAGAACCTGATGTTCGGCATGCCGGCCAGAGTGAAGGGACACGGGCCGCGGCGAGAAAAGGCGGTGGCTACGCTGGCGCAGGTGGATCTGACAAGTCAGGCAGACAAGCTGCCGGGGGCGCTCTCAGGCGGCCAGAAGGCTCGCGTCAGCCTGCTGCGGGCCCTGCTGGCCGAGCCCGAGGCATTGTTGTTGGACGAACCCTTCTCCCGCCTCGACAAGCCGCTGCGTGCCGCCTTTCGCCAGCTGGTGTTCGCGCAGATCAAGGCGCTGGCCATCCCCGCCATTCTGGTGACCCACGACGAAGAGGACGCGCCGGGCACCATACTTCAGCTCACCGAAGCCCGTTTTTGACCGAGGAGTTCACCTTGTTTGACCGCCACCTGCTCCCCGTTATCCGCAGCCCCCTCACCCGGCTCGCCAAACCGCTCTGCCGCGCCGGGGTCAGCGCCAACCAGATCAGCCTCACCGGCTTTGCCATCGGCATGCTGGCGTTGCCGCTGCTGGCCTTTGGCTGCTATCAGTGGGCGCTGGCGGCGATCCTGTTCAACCGGCTGCTGGACGGGCTCGACGGCGCCGTGGCGCGGGAAACCGGCATCACCGACTGCGGCGGCTTTCTCGACATCACGCTCGACTTTATCTTCTACGCCGCCGTGGTGCTGGGCTTTGCCCTCGCCGCCCCCGCCAATGCGCTGCCCGCCGCAACCCTGCTGTTTGCCTTTATGGGCACCGGCTCGAGCTTTCTGGCGTTTGCCATCATGGCGGGCAAGCGGGGCATCGACAATCCGGTCTACCACCACAAATCCCTCTACTATCTGGGCGGCCTCACCGAGGGGAGCGAGACCATCGCCCTCTTTGTGCTGATGTGCCTGTGGCCAGCCGCCTTCGCCCCGCTCGCCTACGGCTTTGCCCTGCTCTGCGCCATCACCACCCTGACCCGACTCTGGAGCGGCTATCACACTCTACGTCCCCCCCAGCCCTAAACAGCACAGCCCTCACAGAAGGGCTAATCCATCGCACGATGAATTGGCGGCAAACAAGGCGCACGGAACACTTGCACGGGGATGACAATGTTTTACCATTGCGACACTTTATCAGTCTCTTTGAGAACCCTATGCGTCGCCTTGCCTCTCTTCTCACTCTGTCGTTATTCCCCCTGCTCGGTGGCTGCAGCAGCGCCCCCGCGCCAAAGCCCGTGGTCGTCCCTCAGCCCAAGAGCGCCTTTATCAATCAGGCGCCATCGAGCAAACCCGTTTATACACAAGGGGTTAGCAAGGGGGACTTCGCCAATCGCCCCAACGTGGACAGATTCGTCCAGAAGATGGTCGAGAAGCACGGTTTTGACAACGCCCAGCTGCATCAGGTGCTGGCACAGGCAGAGCGTTACGACTGGATCATCCGCCTGATGGATGCCCAAGCGCCGACCACCGCGAAGCCCACCGGCCCGACCGGCGCCTGGAACCGCTATCGCGCCAAGTTCATCACCCCCGACAACGTACAGAACGGCGTCAACTTTTGGCGTGAATACGCAAGCGAGCTGAATCGGGCGGAGCAGATCTACGGGGTGCCGCCGGAGATCATCGTCGGCATTATCGGGGTCGAGACCCGCTGGGGCCGGGTGATGGGCAAGACCCGCATTCTGGATGCGCTGGCCACCCTGGCATTTGATTATCCGCGCCGGGCTGAGTTCTTCACCAGCGAGCTGGAAGCCTTCCTGGTGATGACCCGCGACGAGGGGATGGATCCCACCGAACCCAAAGGATCCTATGCAGGCGCCATGGGCTATGGCCAGTTTATGCCCTCCAGCTTCCAGCGCTATGCGGTGGACTTTGATGGCAACGGCCATACCAACCTGTGGGATCCGGTGGATGCCATAGGCAGCGTCGCCAACTACTTCAAGGCCCACGGCTGGGAGAAAGGTCAACCGGTGGCGGTGCGCGGTCAGGGCCAACTGCCCGGCTATGAGCATGGCTTCCAGACCCGCTACCCCATCGCCACCCTGCGCCGCGCAGGGCTGACGCCAACCAGCAGCCTGGGCAACCACAGCGAGTCGAGCCTGCTGCGCCTCGATGTCGGCACCGGCTACCAATACTGGTACGGCCTGCCCAACTTCTACACCATCACCCGCTACAACCACAGCACCCACTACGCCATGGCGGTGTGGCAGCTGGGGCTGGCGGTGAAGGCGGCGCGCTGATAACTCGCTGACATAAAACAGACAATGAAAAAGGAGCCATAATGGCTCCTTTCAGACTGCTGACAAACCCCTGGACGCCGATCCCGGGGTTTGATCTAATTGCTGCATGGTCAATAAATGGACTGCGCCATGCTCAGAGAACCCGTACCCCAGCAATTTGAGGTATCCTGATTTTCACAGACAGTCCCGATTGTTACGATGAGACAATCGGGGGTATTGAATGAAATCGAGAGAACACTATTCACCAGAGTTTCGGGCAGAGGCGGTTCGACTGGTGTTGGAGCAAGGCCTTGGCCAAGCTGAAGCCGCCAGAAGGTTGGGTATTGCCAAAGGCACACTGAGCAACTGGGTGGTCGCAGCCAAAGGAGGAAAGGATACATCGGCCATTCCCGGAGCGCGTTCTGTCGCCGAGCTGGAGGCTGAAGTGGCCCGGCTACGCAAAGCTCTCGCACAAGCCAACATGGAGCGCGACATCATAAAAAAGGCCGCCGCGTACTTTGCTCAGGAGTCACTGCCAAGTACGCGTGGATAGCCAACCAGCAGCACCTCTATCCCATTTCCGTTATCTGTCGTGTGCTGGAGGTCTCTCGTGCGGGCTTCTACCACTGGCGCCAGCGTCCACCGTCACAGCGCCAACAAGAAGATGAACGACTCAAGGTCGCCATTCGGGCTGCTCACAGCAAGACGCGCCAG
>NZ_JBSTYP010000009.1:0-104122 GCF_054052405.1 Aeromonas aquatilis
GTGTTGAAAGGCTGGGGTATCCATGATGGTAGACCTCAAGGTGATGGCCTACTTCAAGCTTAGCCTTTCAACACGTAATTGGGACATAGCCTTATTTATCGGTCGATAACTGACCAGATGTATAGCGCCGAGGGCGAAGATATGCGCATCGATCACTACGACCTCCAGGGGGAGGTGCAATACCGGCAACAACAGGCCCAGAGCCGCAAGGTGCGTAACCTTGGGCCCGTGCCACCCGTCGTCAATCCACCGGAAGGCAACAACACGGCAGCGGCCGGCGAACGCCGCAGCACCCTGACCCTCACCAGCGCCCTGACGCTGCAAACCGCAAGGCAATCCGCCGCCAGCCAGCAAGCGACAACACCTCCCGCCCCGCCCGCAGCGGACCTCGGCAAAGAGCAGGATGGCATTCCCGACGATGGGCTGGATAACCGCCAGCGGCTGATCAAGCTGATGATCGAGGCAATGCTGGGCCACGAAATCGAGCTGCCCAAGCCGATCAACCCCTCCGAAGAGGGGGGCGAAGGGGTGACCCAAGGAGAAGCCGCAGCTCAGGCCGCCGAGCCGGATCAACTGGTGGAGGTGACAGACACCCTGCTGCAACAGGAGCAGCTCAACGTGGTGGCATCGGCCAGCGTAGCGACTCGGGATGGTCAGACTATTCAGCTCGATCTCGGCTTTGTGCTCGACTGGCGCCAGCTGGAGGTGAGCCAGCGGCGCACCACCCTCAATGCCCTCAAGGATCCGCTGGTGCTCAGTCTGGATGGCAAGATTGCAGGTCTCACCGAGGCACGGGTCAACTTCGATATCGATCAGGATGGCAAAGAGGACAGCCTGCCGGGCCTGCGCGAAGGAAGCGGCTTTGTGGCGCTGGATCGCAACGGCAACGGCACTATAGACGATGGCGGCGAGCTGTTCGGGGCCCGCTCCGGCAACGGTTTTGGTGAGCTGGCGACGTTGGATGAGGATGGCAACGGTGTGCTGGATGAGGGGGATAGCCAGTTTTCAGCCCTGCAGTTCTGGCATCCCGAGCACGCCCCCATCGCGCTGGTCGAACTGGGGATCGGCGCCATCCTGCTACGCCCCCTCGACACCCCCTTCAACCATCTGGGGGAGAGCGGCAATCAGGGGGTGCTGCGCCAATCCGGCCTCTATCTCACCGAACAGGGTAAAGGAGGCTGGGTGCAGCAGATCGATCTGCGGGTCTGAGCCTTGAAATGAAATCACCCATCGGTCGCTGACGATAACTGCCAGCGACCGGCTCCGGTGCCACCATCAACTCAGCTCGGTGGGGTCGATATCCAGACTCCAGCGCACCTTTTTGGTCTCGGGCCAGCCTTCCAGCTCCTTCACCGCCCAATCCAGCAGTTGGGCCAGCGGTGCCCGATTCGGCCCCTGCACCAGCAACTGCATGCGAAACTTGCCCGCCTTGCGCTCCATAAAGCCGCTGATGGGCCCGAGCACCTGAACGTGGGGATAGCGGGCGCTGCGCAGGGTATCGGCGAGGCGGGCGAGGAACAGCTGCACCTCGTCACGACCGTTGGCCTCGGCGCGGAACAACCCCTGATAGCTGAAGGGCGGCAACCCCAGCAGGCGGCGCTCTTTCAACGCCGTATCGGCGAAGTGGCCGTAACCGTTCTGGGTCAGATCCTGCAGCAGGGCATGCTCGGGATGGTGGCTCTGCAGCACTACCAACCCGGGTTTGCTGGCGCGACCGGCGCGGCCCGCCACCTGGGTGTAGAGCTGGGCCAGTTTCTCGGCGGCGCGAAAATCGGCGCTGAACAGGGCACCATCCACATCCAGCAGACCCACCAGGGTCACATCCGGGAAGTGGTGGCCCTTGGCCAGCATCTGGGTGCCGATCAGGATCTTGTACTTGCCTGCCTTGATGTCGCCGAGATGGGTCTCCAGCTCCCCCTTGCGGCGGGTGTTGTCCCGATCGATGCGTACTACCGGATATTGCGGGAACACCGTCGTGAGCAGCTGCTCCAGCTGCTCGGTGCCCACTCCCGACCCGATCAGTTCGTTGCTGCCACATTCGGGGCAGTGGTGGGGCAACGGGCGCACGCTGTCACAGTGGTGGCAGTGCAGCCGTCGTCCGGCCTGATGCCAGGTGTACCAGGCATCACAGCGCTCACAGGCGGCGCTCCAGCCACACTGGTGGCAGATAAGAGCCGGGGCATAGCCACGGCGGTTGAGAAACAGCATCACCTGATTGCCCGCCGCCAGATGCTCCGCCATCAGCTGCTCCAGTTGAGGGGAGAGCCCGGCCTGCAACCGCACGTTCTTGATATCCAGGATCACCTGACGGGCGGTCTGGGCGTTACCGGCGCGCCGCGTCAGGCTGAGGTGGTGATACTTGCCGGTTCTGGCGTTGTGCAGCGTCTCCAGCGACGGGGTAGCCGAGCCAAGCAGGATGGGAATGCCGGCACGATGGGCCCGCATCACCGCCAGATCCCGCGAGTGGTAGCGAAAACCGTCCTGCTGCTTGAAGGAGCCGTCGTGCTCTTCGTCGATGATGATGATGCCGAGGTTGTGAAACGGGGTGAACACCGCGGAGCGGGTGCCGATCAGGATGGCGGCGCCGCCGTCGCGGCAGGCGAGCCAAGCGTCGAGCCGCTCCCGATCATTCATGGCGGAGTTCATCGCCACCACCGGCACGTTGAAGCGGCGTCGGAAGCGGTTGATGGTCTGCGGAGTGAGGCCGATCTCCGGTACCATCACCAGCGCCTGCTTGCCCGCCTTGAGCAGCGGCTCGAGGATGCTCAGGTAAACCTCGGTCTTGCCGGAACCTGTGATGCCGTCCAGCAGGAAGGCACCGAACTTGTCGCTCTGACTGGTAATGGCAGAGACGGCCAATGCCTGCTCGCCGTTGAGGCGCAGCCCCTCCCCCGGTTCAAAACGGGCAGCCCAGTCGCCGTCGTGACTCGGCTCCAGCGAGCGCTTCTCCAGCAATCCCTTCTTCTCCAGCGCGGTGAGGGCTGCGCTCTGGATCTCCTCCTGCTTGAGGGCGGAGGGGGTCTGCGGCCCCTTGCGCAGCAGAGCGAGCGCCTGCTGCTGCTTGGCTGCCCGCTTGAGTTCATTGAGATCGATGGCCATGCCGGCATCGGTCGCAAACCAGAACTCCAGCTCGCGATAGGCGGCCGGCTCCCCCTTGCGCACCAGCACTGGCAGGGCGTGCGGCAGCACCTCCCCCAGCGGGTGCTGGTAGTAGCTGGCGCTCCAGTTCATCAGCGCCAGAATATCGGGCCCCAGCACAGGCGTCCCATCGAGGACGCGCTTGATGGGTTTGAGCTTGTTGCGGGGCACCTGACTGTCGGCCGGGTGCTCCACCACCAGCCCGACCAGTGTCTGCGGGCCGAAAGGGATCTCGACCCGACAACCGGGAACAGGTAACGGCAGAGGGGAGAGATAGTCGAAATGACGGCGTAGCGGCACCGGTACAGCCACACGAACCAGATCCAGCGTTTGGGAAGAATTCACCAGAGGTTGCCTATTTTTTCTGCGAAGCCACTTGCCTGATCTCAGGCATTTCCTATATTATTCGCAGCCTTTGAAACTGTGTTCAACAATCGTGTGGTGTCCGACAAGAGATCGGATGGCGACACGGCCTATTACTTTGAGGTTGTCCATGAAAGCTGGTATCCATCCTGACTACGTAGCCATCACCGCCAAGTGCTCTTGCGGTAACGTCATCAACACTTTCTCTACCATCGGTAAAGATCTGAATCTGGACGTGTGCTCCGAGTGCCACCCGTTCTACACCGGCAAGCAGAAAGAAGTTTCTAGCGGCGGCCGCGTAGACAAGTTCAACAAGCGTTTCGGTGCGATGACCACCAAGAAGTAATTTTACTTCTGAAGAATTCTGAAAAAGGCGCCCAATGGGCGCCTTTTTTACGATCCCTGTTTTTCATCCTTCATGTTCCCGCAGCCAGACGCACTCTCCCCTACTGGCCAAACCCTTTGGAACGACGCAAATAGACATACCCCTCACCCGGGCTACCCCAGCGCGGGCTCCCTGCGTTGTCATAGGCGCGATCCAGCAATCTAACGCTGTCGGGGCCAATCCAGATATGCTGCACCAGCGTCGTGGCACCGCCAAAATCGGTGGAGCAGTGGCCCACCCGGGTGTGACCGGCATATTCGCCGGAGGGGGTACGTGTCAGCCAGATCTCGCAACCGTGGCGCAAGGAGAGCTGCTGCGGGGTCAGACTGTCGAGCAGGGCGGGATCATGCCAGGCACCGGCAAAATCGGTAGCCCGAGGCATGGTCAGTTCGGCCATCAGGATCCGCCCGTCAGGGGCGGGTGAGAAGCGATAAATGCGCTGACGAAAGGGGCGAATGGAGCGCATGCTCAGATACTGCTCGGCATAGACCCAGCGATAGCCCTGATAGCCGGGCCAGACCTCCATCAAGCGCAGCTCGGCACTGGTAAAGCGGCTGTCGTAACTGGCCTGCTCCCGGCTCGTAAAGGCCCCATTGAACCAGCTGAGTAGCGGCTCCATACCGGGCTTGAGTGGGGTAGCCTGAGGTGCCGATCCTGCCAACACCAGACAGGAACAGAGCAGCCCGAATACGGCCACCAGCAACTTTGCCATCGAATCCTTCCGAATCATCATAGTGGCGGCGATTATATGAGCGAATTACCCCAATAACAGCCATTACGATCAAATCATTGCCACTCTGGTGCAAAAACCTCACAAGGATGCCAGTCCGCTCACTAAACCCGATATTTTGCCACCGCCTTGTTGAGCAGCTGTGCCTGCTCGTTGAGACCCTCGCTGGATCTCGCATTTTCCTCTGCCATGATGCTCGACTCCTGGGCGATGTCGCGGATGTTGTTGACGTTGCGGTTCACCTCGTTGGCCACCAGACTCTGTTGCTCGATGGCTGCCGCAATCTGGGTGCTCATGTCCATGATGTGGGTAACATCCTGAGTGATCTGCCCCAGCAACTCCCCTGCGGTACTTGCCTGATCCGAGCTGCGGTTGCCCTGCTCGCGGCAGGTTGCCATCACCTCGACGATGCTGCCGGTCTGTTTCTGCAGCGAGCTGATGATGCCGGCGATCTCCTGGGTCGATTTCTGGGTACGGATGGCCAGATTGCGCACCTCATCGGCCACTACCGCAAAGCCGCGCCCCTGATCCCCTGCCCTGGCTGCTTCGATGGCTGCGTTGAGGGCCAGCAGGTTGGTCTGCTCGGCAATACCACGGATTACGTCAAGCACGGAGCCGATGATCTCGCTCTCTTTTTGCAGCTGGCTCACCTCGCGGGATGAACTCTCCAGATTGTCCGCCAGCAAGCGGATCTGCTCGACAGTGTTCTCGACCGCAGTCCGCCCCTCCATCGCCTTGTTGTTGGTCGCCTGCGCATTGTTGGCCGCCTGCTCGGTGTTGCGGGCGATCTCTTCGATGGTGGAGCCCATCTCGGTGGACGCGGTCGCCACCATGTCGGTCTCCTGCAGCTGGCGCGCCGCCCCTTCACTGGTGCGTTTGACGTTGGCCGAGAGGTGATCCGCCGCTTCAGTCAGGGTGTGCACGCTCTGCTTCACATCGCCGATCAGATCGCGAAACCCGCCCAGCATCACGTCGAGATTGCCTGCCAGCTGGGCCATTTCATCTGCCCCGCGCAGATCTATCTTCAGGCGCAGGTCATTATCCTTACGAATGCGGTTGACGGTATCATTCACCTGAGTAATGGGACGGTCGATGCTGCGCCCCAGCAACACGCTCATGATGCCGATCAGCACCACAATCACCCCGCCACAGACCAGCATCAGGCTGTTGAGGCGAGCGCTCTGTCGCTCCAGCTCAGCGACAATGTGCTGATCGACGGCGGCAAATCCCTGTTCGGTCTGATGCACCAGATCCCGCATCTGGTTGCGCAGCCCTTCATCCTCTTTCAGTCCCAGTACCTGCATCCCCTGCACCAGCGCCACAAAGTCCTGCCGGTACTGCTTGCTGGCCTGCTCCAACTTGCCGCGATCCGCCTCCGGCAAAGTGGCAAGACTATCCTGAAAAATCTTGTGCAAGGTCTCGAAACGCTCCAGATACTGGATATCGGAGCGCAGCATGAAGTCTTTCTCCGCCCGCCTCAGTTGCAGCATGGTGATGAGCAACCCTTGCTGATCCAGCTTTTTGAGGCCATCTTCCACTTCATGCACGGCAGTCCGCAGCTTGCCATAGAGCCCATCCTCCGGCCCCAAACCAATCTTCTGCTGCTGGGCAACCAGCTCCAGAAACGCCTTGCCGTAAGCCGCCATCTGCTGATCCAGCCTGGCCAGATCGGCATGTACCGCAGCCAGGTTGTCGTCACGGCCCAGGGTCTCGTCCAGCTGGTGGAACTGAGTCATGACCTCATTGAAATGGTTAACGAAACTCAGATCCTTGTGCAGCAGGAAATCCTTCTCGGCCCGCCGCAGGTTGAGCATGGCGATCTCCAACTGGTCGATATTGCGTCGGGCTTCGGTCAGGTGACGATGCACCTGGCTGGAGTAGAGAAACAGGCCGCTCAGTACCAGCATGGCAACGGCCACCAGCACAGTATTCAGAATCAATTTATGACGTATCAGCACGATGGACCTCTCGCAAACCAGGCAATGGACTGCATTGAGCTTATGCAGAAAAGCGGCGATGGATGATCTGTGCAAGGAATATTCATTGAAATGCCACACCCACTCCTTATACTGGTTGCACCTGTTTCCAGCCGTGGATTTGACACTATGGAATACAATACTTCTGAACTGTGCGACATCTATCAGGACATGGTTGATGTGCTTGAACCCATGCTCTGCTCCTTCGGCGGCCGCGCCTCTTTCGGCGGCGTCATCACCACCGTCAAATGCTTCGAATCGAATGGCCTGATCCGTGAACTCGTCAAAGAGAACGGGCTGGGACGCGTCTTGCTGATCGATGGCGGTGGCTCCATGCGCCGAGCTCTGATCGACAGCGACATCGCCACAACAGCAGCAGAGAACGATTGGGAAGGGATTGTCTGCTACGGCTGCGTCCGCGAGGTCGATATTCTGGAAGATCTGGATATCGGTATTCAGGCACTGGCAGCCATTCCGGTCGGTGCCGACAGCAAGGATGTAGGGGAGACCGATCTGCCGGTCAACTTCGGTGGGGTGACCTTCCTGCCTGACGACCACCTCTACGCCGATACCACAGGGGTGATCCTCTCCCCCGAGGCACTCGATATCGAGTAAGCCACAAACAGCGTGACGACGGGAGCCTTGGCTCCCGTTTTTTATGCCTGCAACTTGCTGAAAAATGACAAAAAAAGAGGGCCAGATAAACTGACCCTTAACTGGAAGCAATGTGAGCAATGTCGTGCCTTCACAAGAAGTCCATCACGTTGGAACGAATGAAGTCTTTCCCGGAAAACAAGTTAACAATAATCATTCTCATTTAACTAGGCAAGCGCTATTTGCAAAAAGTGCAAAAAAATTGACCACCGCGAAGGGTGGTCAATCTGGTCAGGCTTGCCGGGTGGCCGTGTGCAGGCTGGATAATCCGGCCTCGCCCACCAGCTTGCGGCTGAGGTAGCGCAACAAGACACCGTAGAGCGGCACGAACAAACCAAGACTTATCAGCAACTTGAATACGTAATCGACGGTTGCGATCTCGACCCAGTGCTCTGACATGAAAGGATCTGTGGTGCGCCAGAAGGCCACACTGAAGAAAGCGATGGTATCGACCAGATTACCGAACAGGGTGGAGGCCGCAGGTGCAATCCACCACTGCTTGAGCAGACGCAGGCGGTTGAACACCACCACATCCATGAACTGACCCACCAGATAGGCCATAAAACTGGCCAGCGCGATACGTGCCACAAACAGATTGAATTCGGCCAGATGACCAACGCCCTGGAAGCTCCCTTCGAAGAAGAGCACGGAGAGCGCATAGGAGACTGCCAGCGCAGGCAGCATCACGGTCTGGATAATCTTGCGTGCCAGACCGGCACCGAAGATCCGCACCGTCAGGTCGGTCGCCAGGAAGATAAACGGGAAGCTGAACGCACCCCAGGTGGTATGGAAGCCAAACACGGTGATCGGCAGCTGCACCAGATAGTTGCTGCTGGCAATGATCAGAATGTGGAACAACGACAGGCGAACGAGCGCCGTTTGGTACTGCGCAGGGGTCAGATTCATCTTGTGACCTTTTTGGTTAATGGGGTTAGGGAACCCATATCGCCACCATTGGCGATAATCGAGGGGCGAGATTATACGCCCCCAAACCGATAGTTCAATCTTTATGCGATTACGCTTGTCCAGGTTGGCCAGCGGCAGAGCAGGCCTTGTGGGCGATAGTCACAGCTTGTGCTGTCTGGCGAGCCAGAGCAGCGCCTCCCGATCCGCCGGGCGCACCGCTTCCAGCCAGCAGCCGCTGTAGTGTTCGTACTCCAGCCGAAACTGGCTCCCTTCAAACTCCAGCAACCAGCTATGGCGGTCGGCCCCCGCATCCTGCTCGAGCGGCTGCAGCTCCCACTCTCGCAGCAAGGCCTGCGCCAACAGCGGAAACGTGTCCCAGTCGAGTGCTGGGCAATCCAGCGTCACCACGCCAGCTTCGCTATCTACCTGTTTGATTTGCCAACTCATTCCCTGTCTCTCAGCTGCTGCAGGAGAGCTCACCACCGCAATACCATGCCGGAGTCGGGGTGGCGAGATCCTCATATTCGGGTTGTTCATCATAGGGGCGCTGCAAGGCGGCGAACAGCCGCTCGAACGGCTGCATATCCCCTGCGTCGGCGGCATCTATCACCTGCTGGGCCAGCGCATTACGCAGCACATACTTGGGATTGATGGCATCCATCTGCGCCTTGCGCACGGCATCCTCGCTTCCTTCGCGTATCAGTCGCCCCCGATAGCGTTCCAGCCACTCCAGCCAAAAACCAGGTTCAGGCAGCAGGGCCAGTAGGGATGCGGGCCACGCCCCCTCTTGCGTTACCTCACCGAGACGGCGAAGGAACAGGTGGTAATCCACCTTGTGGGCCGCCAGCAACCGGAACAGATCGCGGAACAGCGCCGGGTCATCCTCCTCCCACACCGCCAGCCCGAGCCTGGCCCGCATCAGCTCGGAGTAGTGCAGCATCAACTGCTGCTCGTACTGGGCCAACGTTGCAGCCAGCGCATCACTGTCTACATGGCCAGCCAACGCCTGCGCCAGCTTTTGCAGATTCCAGTAACCGACCGCGAGCTGCTGATCCAGCGCGTAGCGGCCCGCCGGATCCGAGTGGTTGCAGACAAAATCGGGCACGTAGGCATCGATAAAGCCGTATGGCCCGTAATCCAGCGTCAAGCCGAGCAGCGACATGTTGTCGGTGTTCATCACCCCGTGACAGAAGCCCGCCGTCTGCCATTTGGCAATCAGCCGCGCGGTACGACGCACTACCTCGGCAAACAGTTCGGCGCCATTCTCCAGCTCGGAGAAGTGGTGGCGCAGCAGATAATCGATAACCAGCGGGATCTTCTCCCCCTGCCCGCTCCAGGCGAAATACTCGATATGACCGAAGCGCAAGTGGCTCGGGGCGGTGCGCAGCACGGTCGCCCCCGTCTCCACCTGTTCGCGGTAAACGGGCTCTTGGCTGCCCACCAGCACCAGCGCCCGGGTGGTCGGTATGCCGAGGGCATGGAGCGCCTCGGAGGCCAGATACTCGCGAATGCTCGAGCGCAATACGGCGCGGCCGTCACCAAAGCGGGAAAACGGGGTTTTACCTGCTCCCTTCAGATGGAGATCCCAGCGCTGACCATCCGGCGCCTGCTGCTCACCCAGCAGCAGTGCGCGACCATCACCAAGCCGCGGGCTATAACCCCCGAACTGATGGCCCGCATAGACCTGCGCTACCGGCTGCATGCCTGGCAACACTTTTCCCTCGCCACAACAGGCGATCCAGTCAGCCTCGCTGACGCCTCCCAGCCCCAACTCATCCAGCAAAGCCCGGTTGAGATGAAGCAACCGGGGTTGCTGCAGCGGCTGGGGGGCCACCGGTTCACAGGCCCAGGGCAACTCGGTCGCAAAAGTGTTGATCAACTTCATGGTTGTACCATTCGTCCCTGCGTATGCTCGTGTCACTCTTTATACTGCCGTCAGCCATGCTTGCGCTAACTGGCGACCATCATTTTTCGATTCAAGGAGAAGAAGATGCAAAAATGGGTATATGCCCTGCCCTTGCTGGCACTGGCGTGGGGTCATCAGGCCAAGGCTGCCGATATTGAAGCCGGCAAGGCCAAGGCGGCGGTCTGTGCGGCCTGTCACGGGGTGGAAGGCAAGGCGATGATCCCCAACTATCCCCATCTGGCGGGTCAGAATGCAGCCTATCTGGTGAAACAGTTGAAAGCGTTCAAGGATGGCACTCGCAAAGAGCCCTTGATGGACCCCTTTATGGCGCCGCTGACCGATGCGGATATCGACAATCTGGCCGCCTTCTACGCCAGCCTGAAATAACCTCGCGTCTAACCCTTGGTTCTTCCGAGCCGCGCTTACCGTGGTCGATTAGGCTGCCTAATCGACCCTACCGCCGGCAATAGTCGATGATCAGGTCCATAAAGGCTTCACCGAAACGCTCCAGCTTGCGATGACCGACGCCGTTGACCGCCAGCATTTCCTCCTCGGTCATCGGCATCAGCTGTGCCATCTCCACCAGAGTGGCATCGTTGAAGACCACGTAGGGCGGCACCTCTTCATCTTCGGCAATCTGCTTGCGCAGGCCGCGCAGCTCCTTGAACAACCGCTTATCGTAATTGGCATTGTCGAGCAAGCCGTTGCGCTTCTCCTTGCGGCTGGAGATAGGCTGCAGGCGGGGCACCGCCAGCTCCAGCGTCACCTCGCCACGCAGCACGGGGCGGGCCGCTTCGGTCAACTGCAGCACCAGATTGCGGGTAATGTTCTGGGTCAGCAACCCCTTGTGGATCAGCTGGCGGATCACGCTCATCCAGTATTCGTGGCTCTGATCCTTGCCGATGCCGTAGGTCGAGAGCTTGTCGTGGCCGTGATCCTTGATGCGCTGGTTCAGCGACCCGCGCAGCACCTCCACCACATAGCCCACCCCGAAATTCTGCCCCACCCGCCAGACGCAGGAGAGCGCCTTCTGGGCATCTTCGGTGCCATCATAACTTTTGGGCGGATCGAGGCAGATATCGCAGTTGCCGCATGGCTTGTCGTTGTACTCGCCGAAGTAGTTGAGCAGCACCTGACGGCGGCAGGTCTGGGCCTCGGCAAACGCCGCCATCACGTTGAGCTTGTACTGCTCCACCTGCAACTGCTGGGGATTCTCGATGTTGTCGAGCAAGCGGCGCACCCGACCGATGTCGGCAGGATCGTAGAGCAGCAACGCCTCGGCGGGAGTCCCATCACGCCCGGCACGGCCGGTCTCCTGATAATAGGATTCGATGTTCTTCGGGATGTCGTAGTGCACCACGAAGCGCACATTGGGTTTGTCGATGCCCATACCAAACGCCACCGTCGCCACCACTATCTCGATGTCGTCCTTGAGGAAGGCATCCTGCGTCTGCTGGCGCTGCTCGAGCGGTAGCCCCGCATGATAGGGCGCGGCCTTGCAGCCGTGGCGGGATAACCGCTCGGCCACCTCCTCCACCCGGTTGCGACTGGAGCAGTAGACGATGCCGCAGTTGCCCTTCTGGCTCTGCACGTAACGCAGCAGCTGCTCGGCCGCCTTGAACTTCTCCACCAGGCTGTAGCGGATATTGGGGCGATCAAAGCTGGCGGTGTGAATAAAGGGATCGTTGAGTTCCAACCGGTGCAGCATGTCGCTGCGGGTCGCCTCGTCGGCGGTGGCCGTAAGCGCTACCACCGGCACCTGCGGGAACCACTGTTTTAGTCGCCCCAGCGCAGCATACTCAGGCCGGAAATCGTGGCCCCACTGGGAGACGCAGTGCGCCTCGTCGATGGCGAACAGCCCGAGCGGCAGCTCGGCCAGCCGATCCATAAACTCGTGCTGCAACAAGCGCTCGGGGGAGACATAAACCAGCTTGATCTCGCCGCGGCGCATGGCGGCGAAGTTCTGAATCATCTCCTCCCGACTGAGGGCCGAGTTGATGTAGACCGCAGCCACACCGTTGGCGCGTAGGCTGTCGACCTGATCCTTCATCAGCGAAATAAGGGGAGAAACCACCACCCCGAGCCCGGGCCGCAGCAGCGCCGGGATCTGGTAGCAGAGCGACTTGCCGCCACCGGTGGGCTTGAGGACTAGCGCATCGCGCCCCGCGACGATCTGCTCGATGATCTCGAGCTGACCCGGCCGAAACTGCTGATAGCCGAAGACCGCCTGCAGCAGGGCAAGCGGACTCTCTGGCTGAGGATCTGGCAGGGTTTCGGCAATCGCAGTCATGGGCTCTCCTTTGGGGTCGCCATTCTAAAGCAGCCGCCGCCCACAATAAACCTGCCATTGCGACTGTTAAAGAACTGTTGCAGACTGGCTGGAGTTTTTACTCGGCTTTGATGACAAGGATTGGGATCAGAGAATGAAACAGATGCTCAAGAAGATGGCGCTCAGTGGCATTGCCAACCTGTTTGCCGAGAAGATGCCGTTCAACAAGCTGATCGGCATGCAGGTGACTCACTACGACTTCGACAAGGTGGAGTTGCGCATCAAGATGGACGACAAGCTGATCGGCAACCCTTTCCACAACATCCTGCACGGCGGCGTCACCGCCACACTGCTCGATGTGGCGGGCGGCATGATCGTCGCCGCCTCCTGCATCGACGAGCTGGAGGAGTTCTCCCCCAGCTATCTCAAGGAGCGCTTCGCCCGCCTCGGCACCATCGATCTGCGGGTGGACTACCTACGCCCGGGGCGCGGTAACGAGTTTATCGCCACCGCCCACATCATCCGGGCTGGCAGCAAGGTCGCCGTTGCCCGGATGGAGCTGCACAACGAAGAGGGCACCCACATTGCCTTCGGCACCGGCACCTATCTGGTGGGTTGAACCAAGTTAGTGCATAAAAACCACGCGGCTAATCCACTTTTAATCATTAGATTCCTTACCCCCTCTGGCCGAACAAGGTCCATACTGATAGTCGGGATTGTGTGCAGAGGGAGGATTGCAGGCGATGAGTGCGAAACTGGCCATCAAACCATCCAGAGCCTTGTTGACACAGCTCGAGTCCATGCTCGACGAGGTGCAGACACCCGAGTGTCGCCACTGGTTGGAACAGGAGCTTGAGGGGTATTCTCTCTCCTCACCCCTGCCTTGGTATCGCATCGTACCCTGTCGGCAACGCGGTCACTTTCTGGACCTGAAAACGGGAAAATATTTGACCTGTCACATCAACAGTCAAACGCTATGCCAACGCGATCTGGCCCAAATTCAGTTCATTTATGCCCGTGAACCCGCCGCCCACTATTTACTGCAACGCAATTCCGGTATTGAACCCTGGCCAGAGCAGCTGCTGGAAGATTATCAGGAGCAGTTGATCCCCGGCCATCTATGCCTGCAAGCCTGGCATGAGCCCGTGATTTCATTACGTGCACAACTGATGGAGGGAATAGAACATTTCATTAGTGAGTACCCCAAGCACGCGGCCTTGCTGCCTCAACACAGTTTCAAGGCTTTGCGGCATCAGCACTGGCATATCTGAGTAAGCGCCTGGCGCGCAAGGAGGGCACCATAGACAAGACCCATAGCGAGATTGCCACAATCTAGAGTGCCGGAGTCAGGATCAGACTCCACCGATGGGCCACCGAGCGGTGGCCCTTTTAATGTCCGCAACCGCCACACTATCGACAACCCAACGCACCACAAACTGTTGTGGTCAACTAAGACCCGGACACCTGCTTATCTCTAATCTTTACCCGCCCTCTCATATCCCCCCAACTTATCACCCCTCTATCCCTTCCTGACCGGAATAAAAGTGGGTTGCCATCACAAGCTGAAAACCGATAGCGGATAGCGGATAGCGGATAGCGGATAGCGGATAGCGGATAGCGGATAGCGGATAGCGGATAGGCAAAGTGTGGCGCCGCGTGCCGTGAACCCGCAACACTAACAAGCAATAATTGCCCGTTGAATCTTGGGTTATCGGCAGGTCGGCAGGTCGGCAGGTCGGCAGGTCGGCAGGTCGGCAGGTCGGCAGGTCGGCAGGTCGGCAGGTAAAGTGAAGCGAGAAAGCAGGAAAGCGAAATGCAAAAAGGCCGCTCTATTGAGCGGCCTTTTCAAATTTGGTCGGTGTGAGAGGATTCGAACCTCCGACCCCTTCGTCCCGAACGAAGTGCGCTACCAAGCTGCGCTACACACCGATGTCTGCGGGACGGGAATTTACCGAAAGCCCCGACCCGACACAAGCCTTTTTTGCATTTGGCAGGAAAAAAGTGCCGTTTGCTCAACTATTCAGCACTCTTTTCACCCGTTTACCGGGCTGCAGCCGGATAGTGACATTCCGCTAACTCTGCCTCAAGGCAAGCGCAGCGATTCGGGCCCCAGCAGACGGCGCTGCCAATCAGCCACAGAGCCATGCTCCAGCCAGTCGGCTGCATGCTGGCGCCAGTTGGGGGAGAGAGCAGGATTCTCCAGCAACATCAGCAGATCCGCTTCATTGCGCACCTGATTGAACAGAATGTCCGCCGTGCGCTTCACCGTCAGTTCGGGATAGGGTCTGTCTACCAGCTCCATGGCCGTGTCAGGCGCGATCATGCCCTCCTCCAGTACCCGCAGCAGCCAGCCACAACGGCCATTCAGTTGCATCACCTGCGACATCTGGCCATAGCCAAAGCGCTGGTTGAGCTTGAAACAGGGGGATCTCGGCTGGCTGATCTGGATCAGCGCCTCACCGAGTCGATAGACATCGCCAATACAGGCTTGCGCCTCGGTCAGCCCGATACCGGAGAGGTTCTCGCCAAAGGCGGCAGGTTGCCAGGCTGTACGTGGCGCAGGCAAGCTCAGCGCGGTTTGCCAGGTCTGCCACCAGAGATAGTGATCGGCCGGATAGTAGTGGAGCGCCCGATCCGGGCCACCGTGGTGGCGCAGGTCACACTGCTCATCCCCTTCCAGACCGGCAAAGGTACAGCGAACTGGTGCAGAGATCGGTTGCTTGTGAATGGCGCTGGTGAGGCCGGGCACCAGCTCGGTGCCACGACCGCTAAAAAGGGAGATCCGCATACTCATCCTCCAGATTGACGAGAGTAGGCGGATCTTATCATGGCGTCAGACCACGGCCTGCATCTGGGTGGTCATGGCGATCTCGGCGCGACGGCGCTTCTCTGCCCTGGCCATCAGATACCAGCTGCCGAAGGTAAAGAGCGATACCGACAGCAGGATCAGGCTGGCCACTGCGTTGATCTCGGGTTTTACCCCGAGCCGCACCGCCGAGAAGACCTCCATCGGCAGGGTGGTGGAGCCCGGGCCGGAGACGAAGCTCGCCAGCACCAGATCATCCAGCGACAGGGCGAACGACATCATGCCGCCTGCCGCCAACGAGGGGGCGATCATCGGGATGGTGATCAGGAAGAACACCTTCCACGGCTTGGCGCCAAGATCCATCGCCGCCTCCTCGATGGAGAGATCCAGCTCCCGCAACCGCGCCGACACCACGATCGCCACGTAGGCGGTACAGAAGGTTGTGTGCGCGACCCAGATGGTCAGCATGCCACGCTCGGCGGGCCATCCTACCAGCTGGGCCATCGCCACGAACAGCAGCAGCAGCGACAGACCGGTGATCACCTCGGGCATCACCAGCGGTGCCGTCACCATACCGCCGAACAGGGTGCGGCCACGGAAGTGCGGGATCCGGGTCAGCACAAAAGCCGCCACAGTCCCCAGCGCCACCGCGGCGATCGCGGTGTAGAAGGCGATCTCCAGCGAGCGGAACACAGACCCGATCAGCTGCTTGTTGTCGAGCAGGCCGAAATACCACTTGAGCGACCAACCACCCCACACCGTCACCAGCTTGGAGGCGTTGAAGGAGTAGATCACCATGATGATCATGGGCAGGTAGATAAACAGCAGCCCCAGCCAGAGCATCAGTTTGGCAAAGCCGAAACGTCTCATCATGCCTTGCCCTCCAGTGCTCTGAACTGGTTACGGTTGCAGTGGATGGAGACAGGATTGAACAACGCTGTTTTCATCATGCTTTGCCCTCCAGCTCTTTGGCCTGGTTACGGTTGAAGAGGATGATCGGAATGATCAGCACCGCCAGCATCACCACCGCCAGCGCAGAGGCGACCGGCCAGTCGCGGTTGTTGAAGAACTCCTGCCACAGCACCTTACCGATCATCAGGGTCTCCGGGCCGCCCAGCATTTCCGGGATAACGAACTCCCCCACCACCGGAATGAACACCAGCATGCAGCCGGCGATAATGCCGTTTTTGGAGAGCGGCACCGTAATCTGCCAGAAACGGGTCAGGTTGCGGGCCCCCAGGTCGGAAGCGGCCTCCAGCAGGCTCTGGTCATGCTTGACCAGATTGGCGTAGAGCGGCAGTACCATGAAGGGCAGGTAGGAGTAAACGATGCCGATATAGACCGCCAGGTTGGTGTTGAGGATCTGCAGCGGTTCGTCGATCACCCCGATCCCCAGCAAGACGCTATTGAGCAGGCCGTTGTTGCTGAGGATCCCCATCCATGCGTAGACCCGGATCAGAATGGCGGTCCAGGTCGGCATCATGATCAGCAGCAGCAGAACGGTCTGGGTCTCCTTGTTGGCCCGGGCAATGGAGTAGGCCATTGGATAGCCAATCAGCAGGCAGAGCAAAGTGCTGACGAAGGCCATCTTGAGGGAGCCCAGATAGGCCGCGATATAGAGCTCATCCTCCTGCAGCAGCAGGTAATTGCCCATGTTGAGCAGGATGGTGAGCTGATTGTCGGCCCAGCTCACCACATCGGTGTAAGGCGGGATCGCCACATCCGCTTCCGCAAAACTGATCTTCACCACGATGACGAAGGGCAGCAGGAAGAAGAGGAACAGCCAGAAGAAGGGGATGCCGATCACCAATCGGCGCCCACCGACCCGCTTCAGTCGTTGCAAGATCGTCATGATTGCAGCACCACGCCGCTGTCATCTTCCCAATAGAGGAACACCTGGTCATCCCAGGTTGGCCGCTTGCCGTGGCGTTCGGCATTGGCGATGAAAGCCTGAACGATTTTGCCCGAGGGCAGCTGGATGTGATAAACCGAGTGACCGCCCAGATAAGCGATGTCATAGACCTCACCCTTGGTCCAGTTGAAGTCCGGGTGCTCGATCTCCTCCGGCTTTTGCAGACTCATCAGCAGTTTTTCCGGGCGCAGGGCGTAGGTCACCTTCTTGTTCTCGGCGCGGGAGCTGATGCCGTGGCCCACATAGATGGGCTGTTCCAAGTCGGCGCAGGCGATAGTAGCGTGGTCCTGCTCATCCTCCACCAGCAGGCCGTCAAACAGGTTGACGTTGCCGATGAACTCGCACACCAGCCGACTGGCCGGAGTCTCGTAGATATCCATCGGGCTACCGATCTGCTCGATGCAGCCGAGGTGCATGATGGCGATCCGCTCCGCCATGGTCATGGCCTCTTCCTGATCGTGGGTCACCATGACGCAGGTAACCCCGACCCGCTCGATGATCTCTACCAGCTCCAGCTGCATCTTGGAACGCAGCTTCTTGTCGAGCGCCCCCATGGGTTCATCCAGCAGCAACAGTTTGGGACGCTTGGCAAGGGAACGAGCCAACGCCACCCGCTGGCGCTGGCCACCGGAGAGCTGATGCGGTTTGCGACGGGCATACTGGGTCATCTGCACCAGCTTGAGCATCTCCTCCACGCGGGCATCGATCTCGGCCTTGGGCAGGCCATCCTGCTTGAGGCCAAAGGCGATGTTTTGCGCCACCGTCATATGGGGGAACAGGGCGTAGGACTGGAACATCATGTTGATGGGGCGTTCATAGGGGGGCATGTCGGTGATGTCGACCCCGTCGAGGAACAGCCGCCCCTCGGTCGGGCGTTCGAAACCGGCCAGCATCCGCAGCAGGGTCGATTTGCCGGAACCGGACCCGCCGAGCAAGGCGAAAATCTCCCCCTTGTGAATATTGAGAGATACGTTATCGACCGCCAGCGTTTCGTCGAACTGCTTGCTTACCCGATCAATCTTCACCAGCACTTCTTTGCGCTGCTGACTGCCCTCAAGGGCTTTCTTGTAGGCACTGGAGGCTATCGCCATTACCAAACTCCCCAACGTGATACCGACCTCGCGGCCGATCCATAAAAGCGATTTGGCGCCCCCGAAGGGCACCAAGGTTAGGTTCCGGACTTGATCTTGGTCCAACTCCGGGTGATTAGACGCTGTACCGAGCGGGGATGTGCTTCCTGCACATAGAGTCGCTCCAGCACGGCCTGAGGGGGATAAACCTCCTCATTGTTGCGCACCGCCTCATCCATAAACTCGCCCGCCCTTGAGTTGGGATTCGCGTAGCCCACATAGTCGCTGACCTTGGCGATCACTTCGGGCTGCAGGACGTAGTTGATGAGAGCGTGCGCCTCTTTGACATTGGTGGCATCGGACGGGATCGCCATCATGTCGAACCACAGATTGCCCCCCTCTTTCGGAATGCTGTAGGCAATTTCCACCCCCTTGCCAGCTTCATCGGCGCGGGCAGCGGCTTGCAAGATGTCGCCGGAAAAACCGGCAGCCACGCAGATGTCGCCATTGGCGAGATCGCCGATGTATTTGGAGGAGTGGAAGTAGGCCACATAGGGCCGCACCTTGAGCAGCAGCGCCTCGGCCTGCTTGATATCCCCCGTCGCATGACTGTTGGGATCGAGTCCGAGGTAGTTGAGGGCAGCAGGGATCATCTCGTCGGCAGAGTCGAGGAAGGCGACGCCGCAGCGAGAGAGTTTCGCCATGCTTTCCGGCTCGAAGATGGTGGCCCAGGAGTCAATCTTGTCGACCCCCAGCACCGCCTTGATCTTGTCGACGTTGTAGCCGATGCCGTTGGTGCCCCACAGATAGGGCACCGCGTATTGATGACCCGGATCCACCTTGTCGAGCTGCTTGAGCAGCACGGGGTCCAGGTTGGCCAGATTGGGCAGCAGGGATTTATCCAGTTTCTGGAAGGCTCCCGCCTGGATCTGCTTGGCCAGGAAATTATTGGAGGGCACCACCAGATCGTAACCGGTCCGCCCCGTCAGCAACTTGCCTTCCAGGGTTTCGTTGGAGTCAAACACGTCATAGACGGTCTTGATCCCGGTCGCCTGCTGGAAATCACTGAGGGTAGTCTCGCCGATATAGTCTGACCAGTTGTAGAAGTGCAGCACAGGGGCAGCCTGGGCCACATTCGCCAATCCCATGGTCAGCGCTATGGTTAGCAATCTGGTTGTATTCACGGTGTCAGTTCTCCTGTTCAGTGGTTGACCGTCTGCGCATCCATTCGCGCGGCCCATCCAGATGGATGGCATCACTACCCTCCCGGCCGAACTGCGGACCGGGAGGGGCATTCATTACTTACTTGCCGGACTTGATCTTGGTCCAGCTGCGAGTCATTACCCGCTGCACCTTGGCCGGTAGATCCGGGAAGGTGTAGATCTTCTGCAGGGTCGCCGAGTCGGGGTAAACACCCGGATCGGTGCTGATTGCCTTATCCACCAGCGGAGTCGCCGCCTTGTTGCCGTTGGGCGCATGCACCTGATTGGTGATGTTGGCAATCACCTCCGGCTTCATCAGGTAGTTGATGAAGGTGTGGGCTGCCTCAACGTTCTTGGCATCCGCCGGAATGGCGATCATGTCAAAGAAGCTGCCCGCCCCCTCTTTCGGAATGGTATAGGTCAGCGCGATGCCGTTCTTCGCCTCCTCCGCCCGCGCCTTGGACTGCTGTAAATCCATGGAGTAACCGACCGCCACACAGAGGTTGCCATTGGCCAGATCCGAGATGTATTTGGAGGAGTGGAAGTAGGCGGTATAGGGGCGAATGGAGAGGAACAGCGCCTCGGCCTTTTTCAACTCGTCCGGCTTCTGGCTATCCGGCTTGAAGCCCAGATATTGCAGGGCAGCCGGCAGCATTTCGGTCGGCGAATCGAGGAAGGAGACGCCACACTCTTTCAGCTTGGCCATGTTCTCCGGCTTGAACACCAGATCCCATGAGTTGACAGGCGCATCAGCCCCCAGCACCGCCTTCACCTTCTCGGCGTTGTAGGCGTAGCCGATGGTGCCCCACAGGTAGGGGATGGAGTACTGGTTGCCCGGATCGCTCGGTTCAAGCGCCTTGAGCAGGCTGGGATCCATATTTTGCCAGTTGGAGAGCTTGGACTTGTCCAGTTTCTGGAACACCCCTGCCCGGATCTGTTTGGCCAGGAAGGGGTTGGATGGCACCACAATGTCGTAACCTGAGCTACCCGCCAGCAACTTGGCTTCCAGCACCTCGTTACTGTCGAACACGTCGTAGACCACCTTGATCCCCGTCTCCTTCTGAAAGTTATCCAGAGTATCCGGCGCGATATAGTCGCTCCAGTTGTAGACGTGCAGCACCTTCTCTTCAGCCATTGCTCCGGCACTTGCCATGACCAGAGCCACAGAGGCAGCGATCACTCCTGTTTTGAAAGACATCATCCTTGTCTCCTAAGCAAATTGTATGCGCATGCCAACCTGCCCGACCTGCCTCAACCCTTCAGCTTCGCGGCTGTCAAATCCAGACTGCGCCTGGCCAGATCGACCAATTCATCAACCTGTTCCTCGGTGATGACCAAGGGGGGCGATATGATCATGGTATCGCCTACCGCCCTCATCACCAAGCCATTGTTAAAGCAGAACTCCCGGCAAGTCATCCCCGCATTTGCCTGAGCCGGAAAACGCCGGTTGGTCTGCTTGTCCTGCACAATTTCCAGCGCAGCCACCAGCCCGCGGCCACGGGTTTCCCCCACCAGCGGATGATCGGCCAGCTCGGCCCAGCGGCGCTGCAAATAGGGGCCGATAGTATCATGCACTCGCTTAACTATGCTCTCTTTCTGCATAAGCTGGATGTTGGCCACCGCCACGGCGCAGGAGACCGGATGGCCCGAGTAGGTGAAGCCGTGGTTGAACTCGCCCCCCTCCTCCACCAGCCCCTTGGCGACCCGGTCGCTCACCATCACAGCGCCGAGCGGCAGATAACCGGAGGTGATCCCCTTGGCCAGACACATCAGGTCCGGCTTGATGCCAAACCCTTCGCTGGCAAACCAGTGGCCGGTGCGGCCAAAGCCGCAGATCACCTCGTCGGCGATGAGCAGAATGCCGTAGTGATCGCAGATGCGCTGGATCTCTGGCCAGTAGCTGTCAGGCGGAATGATGACGCCACCCGCCCCCTGGATCGGCTCGCCGATAAAGGCGGCCACCTTGTCCACCCCCAGCTCCAGAATCTTCTGCTCCAGCTGACGGGCCCGCTCCAGCCCGAACTCGTGGGCGCTCATCCCCTGCCCCTCACCGAAGTGATAGGGCTGGTCGATGTGCACTATGCCGGGAATGGGCAGGCCGCCCTGGGCATGCATCCCCTTCATGCCACCCAGACTCGCCCCCGCCACGGTGGAGCCGTGATAGGCGTTATGGCGACTGATGATCACCTGTTTGGCCGGCTGACCCTTGCTGGCCCAGTAGTGGCGCACCATCCGCAGCACGGTGTCGTTGCACTCGGAGCCGGAGCCGGTGAAGAAGACGTGGTTGAGATGGGCTGGCGTCACCTCGGCCAGCAGGGTCGCCAGCTCGATCACCGGCGGGTGAGCAGTCTGGAAGAAGAGGTTGTAGTAGGGCAACTGCTGCATCTGGCGGGTGGCGGCATCCACCAGCTCCTGGCGGCCATAGCCCATATTGACGCACCACAGGCCCGCCATGCCGTCGAGAATGCGTTTGCCCTCGGAGTCTTCCAGATAGACGCTGCTGGCTTCGGTAATAATGCGCGAGCCCTTCTTGTTCAGGGCCTGAAAGTCGGTAAAGGGGTGCAGGTGGTGGCTGGCATCCAGTTGTTGCCACTCACGGGTTGTCTGCTGCATGTGTTGCTCCTCGGTTCCTTCGATTTAGCAAGATTCAGTCGTCAAATATTCAGGTGAGTCGGCACGTTCGCAGCCACAGTCACTCACGGCGTGTCTGCTGCATTCGTTACTCCCCTGCGCCTTCGATTTGGCATGATTCAGTCGTCAAACAGTCAGGTGGGTAGTCAGGCGGACTTGCATGCTCGCAGCCACAACCACTCACAGGTGGCTGCCGCCACCTGACTCGCGTTCAGGTCTCTTCGATACAGGGATCGGGGAGGCCGACTCCGACCTCCCCGTTACAGGGGGATCAAACGTTCAGCAGCAGGAACTCCCGCTCCCAGCGACTGATCACCCCGAAGTAGGTCTCGTACTCTTTACGTTTGACCGCCACGAAGGCGCGGGTGAAGCGCTCGCCCAGCATCTCCTTGATAGGCTCGCACTGTTCGAGATGGCTGAGCGCCTCCTCCAGCGAGCGGGGCAGGCTGTAGGGCAGGTCATAGGCGCTCGACTTCATCTCCGGCAGCGGCTCCAGCTTCTCCATCATGCCGAGATAGCCACAGGCCAGAGTGGCGGCCAGCGCCAGATAGGGGTTGGCATCGGCACCGGCGAAGCGGTTCTCCACCCGGCGCGCACTCGGGTCGGAGAAGGGCACCCGCAGGCCGCAGGTGCGGTTCTCTACGCCCCACTGGACATTGCGCGGCGCGCTCTCGCCAAAGGTAAGGCGGCGGTAGGAGTTGACGTTGGGGGCCAGCAGGGCGGTCACCGCCGGAGTGTATTTCTGCAGACCGGCGATGAAGTGCATGAACTGCTCGCTGTTGCCGCCGCTCGCGGTACCAAACAGGTTGTGGCCGTTCACATCTTCCAGGCTCTGGTGGATATGCATGGCTGAGCCGGGCTCGTCGCTCATCGGCTTGGCCATAAAGGTGGCGTAGATGCCGTGTTTGTGGGCCGCTTCCCGCATGGTGCGCTTGAACAGAAACACCTGGTCCGCCAGATCGATGGCATCGCCGTGCAGGAAATTGATCTCCATCTGGGCGGCACCCGACTCGTGGATCAGGGTGTCCACCTCCAGCTCCTGTGCCTCGCAGTAGTCATACATGTCTTCAAAGATGGGGTCGAACTCGTTGACCGCATCGATACTGAACGACTGGCGGGCGGTCTCCGGGCGGCCATTGCGTCCCACCGGCGGCACCAGCGGATAGTCGGGGTCTTCGTTGCGTTTGACCAGATAGAATTCCAGCTCAGGAGCGACTACCGGCTTCCAGCCCTGCTTCTCGTAAAATGACAGAACCCGACGCAGCACGGAACGTGGCGCGATGTCGATCAGCTTGCCGTTGATGTCAAAACAGTCGTGGATAACCTGTGCAGTGGGCTCCAGCGCCCAGGGGACAAAACGGATGGTGTTGGGGTCGGGATAGAGCTGCATGTCCCGCTCCAGCGGGTCGATCATGCTGTCGTCATCCGGATATTCGCCGGTCACCGTCTGGGTGAAGATCACCTCGGGCAGACGCATGCCCCCCTCGCGCAAAAACTTGTTGGCTGGGATGATCTTGCCCCGGGCGTTGCCGGTGAAATCCGGGAACAGACACTCCACTTCCGTGATGCGATTGCTCTCCATCCAGCCTTTGATACTGTCCATGTTAAACCCCGACTTTACGGTTGCCATTGGCAAGGGTGTCTAATATATGGAACACCCTTGTTATAAAATTGTAATCAACATCACCATAAAAGCCCGCCATCAAGGGCAATGTCAAGCGGATGTGTTTAAAAAACTATAAATAACGGCGCATATAATGACCAATGCGGCACCAAATACTAAACACTCAAGTCAGGACGAAGCCCGCCGATCCAGCCCTTGCAGAGCTTTGCAAAGCCGATGCCAACAGAGGGGGGAAGCAGGTGCCGGATCCTGACCGATCCCCCACCGGAACGGGCCATTTTTTTGCAAGGGCGCACAATCCTTATGCTATTTGCTTTGCTTGGCTGCATTTTTTTGGTACAAGGCCCGCCCTGATTTGCACTCTCTTGCATGAAACAGGTGCAAATCGGGATACAAGGGCTTGGTCTGTAGGCAGACAGCCCCCATAAACAGGGATAATTGGGTTAGTAAACTGACTGGTAGTTAATCGTATGTGTGATTTCATGACTGAAGACCAACTGGCCTTTTACAAGGGGCAGATCGAGCGACAGATCGTCGAGCTCGAAGAGCGCCTGAACTCCCAGGCCAGCCAGGCCATCGCCACCGACACCAACGAGATGGCTGATGAAATTGACCGTGCCAGTATCGAGGAAGCCCGCCGTCTGGAGCTGAACCGCATCGAGCACGACAAGCTGCACCTGCGCAAACTGCGAGGCGCATTGAAGCGAATGAACGAAGGGGACTTCGGTTACTGCGAATCTTGCGGTGACGAGATCTCCCTCAAGCGGCTGCAAGCCCGTCCGGAATCCCGTTTCTGCGTCGAATGCCAGAGCACCAAGGAATTTAACGATACCCACGTGTTCCGTCGCGTCGCCTGATCCTCCGAAGAACCGTCACCATGCTGGTGCAACAGGCGGCCAGCAAGGCAGGGCCTGCGCTCAAATCTTGCACACCGCCCTGCAGCAAGAGGGTGACAAGTTCTGTTAGACTCCGGACAGGTTCCGGAATCTACAGGAGAACAGAGAGTGAAATGGCTCATCAAGCTGTGTTTGTGCCTGCCGCTGCTGGCACAAGCACAGGTTCTGACGGTCAAGGTCCCCAGCCGTCCCGTCAACAATCTTGACCAGGAGTACCAGTACAAGCTGCTGGAACTGGCCCTGACCCGCGCCGGGCAACCCTTTCGCATCCAGCCTGTCGAACTCGACCTCAACCAGTTCACCCTCCAGCAGCAGCTGAGCAAGGGCAAGACCATCAACGTCTTCTGGATGGGCACCTCCAGCGCACTCGAATCCTCCCTGATTGCCGTCCCCATTCCGTTGTTTCGCGGGCTGGAAGGATTGCGGCTGTCATTCATCCACGCGGATGCACAAGAAAAGTTCAACC
The DNA here is from genome assembly GCF_054052405.1 of Aeromonas aquatilis. NCBI lineage: Bacteria > Pseudomonadati > Pseudomonadota > Gammaproteobacteria > Aeromonadales > Aeromonadaceae > Aeromonas > Aeromonas aquatilis. The sequence goes on from NZ_JBSTYP010000009.1 coordinate 24,935, forward strand.
AGATCAATACCCTGGCCGACCTCAAACAGCTGAAGGCGGCGCAAGGGGTCGGTTGGGCCGATAACAAAATTCTGGAAAATGCGGGCATCCCGACCTACTCCGGTCGCTACAGCAGTCTGTTTCGCCTTATCAACGACGGCGACAAGATCGACTTCTTCCCGCGCGCCCTGGTGGAGATCTTCGCCGAGCGCAGCGAGCTGGTGGCGCAGTATCCCAACCTCGCCATCGAGCAGCATCTGCTGATCAGCTACCCCTTCGCCCAGTTCTTCTTCGTTAGCCCCGAATACCCCAAGCTGGCCAAGGCGATTCAGACCGGGCTGGAGCGGGCCTATGCCGATGGCAGCTTTATGAAGTTCTTCAAGGACAACCCCAAGATCCGCGAAGCGCTCGCCAGCGCCAACCTCGATCAGCGGGTCACCATCGCCCTGCCCAATCCGGATATGACCCCATTGCTAAAATCCATTCCGGCCCAATATTGGGAGTATCCACCGCAGGGATAATCATCCCGAGCGCCTGACCACGAAGGTCAGGCTGCGAGAACACAGTGCGCCAGGGAGGTGCCATGAAGGGAATCCAAGAGTGGTTTGCGCAGTACGGCTCGAGTCATCGCCATCCGGTCAACGTCGCCATCCACAAACTGGCGGTGCCGGGCATCTATCTCTGCTCGCTGGCGCTGCTCTGGTGTCTGCCACACGGGCCCTTGCCAGAGCCCCTCAACTGGGCGGCAGTGGCAGCCATTCCGGTGCTGCTGTTCTATTTGCAGCTGTCGTTTTCGCTGTTCGCGGGGATGGCCGGGCTGACCGCACTGGGACTGTGGATCTGCCACCAATGGCAGGGGCCGCTGCTGTGGCCCGCGGTGGCGGCGTTCGTGATTCTCTGGATAGCCCAGTTTGTCGGCCACAAGATCGAGGGCAAACGCCCCTCCTTCCTCGCCGACCTGCAATTTCTGCTGATAGGCCCCGCCTGGGTGCTTGCCAGCCTCTATCGTCGCCTGGGCATTCCCTATTGAGGAGTGCCGGGCCAACAGGAGAGACCATGACACATAACCACACGCGACATAATGCACTGCGCCGCGCCCTGCCCCTGCTGCTGGGGGCCCTGTTTGCCGGCCCGGCACTGGCCGACAAGGCCGACCCGGTCGGTGAAGTGAGCACCGCCTTCAAGCTGTTTGGCCCGAACCACAAGATCCTGGTGGAGGCGTTCGACGACCCGCGCATCGACGGCGTCGCCTGCTATCTGGCACGCCCCAAGACTGGTGGCGTCAAAGGCGGGCTCGGGCTGGCGGAAGATCCCTCTCACGCCTCCCTGTCGTGCCACCAGATTGGCCCCATCACCCTGCCCGCGAAGCTGAAAGCAGGGGAAGAGGTGTTCGACGTCAGCACTTCACTGGTGTTCAAGGAGCAGAAAGTGGTGCGCTTTTACGACCAGAAGCGCAATGTACTGGTTTACCTGACCTACAGCACCAAGCTGGTGGATGGTTCGTACAAGAGTGCAGTCAGCGCCGTTCCCATCATGCCATGGGGGCAATAACCAGCCGGTTTGTCCGGTGATAGTTAACAGGCTTTGTTGTAATTTGACGACAAATCATCTGAGGAGAGCACACCATGAAAGTCGCCGTATTCAGTACCAAGAGCTATGAAAAAGAGCATTTCGTTCATGCCAACAGCCAATTTGGCTTTGAACTGGAGTTTTTCGATGTGCGGCTGGAAGCCAAGACGGCAAAGCTGGCCCACGACTTCCCGGTGGTGTGTCTGTTCGTCAATGACGATGCCGACCGCGAGGTATTGACCGAGTTGGCCGCCAACGGCACCAAGGTGATCGCCCTGCGCTGCGCCGGTTACAATAACGTTGACCTGGCGGCCGTGAAGGAGCTGGGCATGAAGGTGGTGCGGGTTCCGGCCTACTCCCCCGAGGCGACGGCCGAACATTCGGTGGGCATGATGATGTGTCTCAACCGTCGTATTCACAAGGCGTATCAGCGCACCCGCGATGCCAACTTCTCGCTGGAAGGGCTGGTCGGCTTCAACATGCATGGCAAGACGGTCGGCGTTATCGGCACCGGCAAGATCGGTCTGGCCGCCCTGCGCATCCTCAAGGGCTTCGGGGTTCGCCTGCTGGTCAACGATCCTTACCAGAATCCGGCAGCCATCGAGCTGGGAGCCGAGTACGTGGACCTCGATACCCTGTTCCGCCAATCCGACATCATCAGCCTGCACTGCCCGCTATTCAAAGAGAACTACCACCTGTTGAACAAGGAGGCATTCGCCAAGATGAAGGACGGGGTGATGATCATCAACACCAGCCGTGGCGGCCTGCTCGACTCCAACGCCGCCATCGAGGCGCTCAAGACCTCCCGTATCGGCGCGCTGGGGCTGGACGTCTACGAGGAGGAAGAGGATCTCTTCTTCGCCGACAAGTCCAACGAGGTGATCACCGATGACGTGTTCCGCCGCCTGTCAGCTTGCCACAACGTACTGTTTACCGGCCATCAGGCATTCCTGACCCGCGAAGCACTGCACGCCATTGCCGACACTACCCTCGGCAACATCCAGGCCATCACCAACCAGGGTCGCTGCGATAACGAAGTGGAGTAATCCTCTCGCACCCGTAGCCATGAACGACAGAGGGAGCCATTCCCTCTGTTTTCCACACCAATATGCTCCCCCTGTGTATTTTCCCCTGCGCCCTCAATATCCGGGGTGCCGGGTTGTGAGACCCGGCGCCTTCGGGTAGGCTAGCCCCCCTTTTTTATTCAGGAGTCTGGCGCCCATGTTTATCGGATTTGATTACGGCACCTCCAACTGTGCCGTGGCCGTGATGGAGCAAGGTAGCCCCAGGCTGCTGAATCTTGGCGCATCCCGCTATCTCCCCTCCACCCTGCATGCCCCCCACCGGGATGCTATCGCCGGTCTGTTGGCCGAAGGGCTGGCCCCCGCCCAGCAGGCGGAGTACCTCAAGCTACGTGGCCCCGTGGTCACCCGCGCCCAGATGGTTCGCCGCCAGATGCGCGAAGAGGGACTGATCGACGAGCTGAGCTTTGGCGGTGCCGCGCTGGAGCGCTATCTGGAAGAGCCGGACGACGGCTACTACATAAAATCGCCGAAATCCTTCCTCGGCGCTTATGGCCTCAAGGCCCCCCAGATCGCCCTGTTTGAAGATATCGTCTGCGCCATGATGCTCCACGTTCGCCAGCAGGCGGAGCAGCAACTCGGCGCCCCGATCCGCCAGGCGGTGATCGGCCGCCCGGTCAACTTCCAGGGCCTGGCAGGGGAAGAGAGCAACCAGCAAGCTATCGCCATCCTGACCGAGGCGGCCCGTCTGGCCGGCTTCGAGCAGGTGGAGTTCCTCTATGAACCGGTGGCCGCCGGGTTTGAATTCGAGGCGCGCCTCACCGAAGACGCCGTGGTGCTGGTAGTGGATATTGGCGGCGGTACCACCGACTGCTCCATGCTGCGGATGGGGCCCAGCTACCGCGATCAGCTGGATCGCAGCGGCGATCTACTCGGCCACAGCGGCCAGCGGATCGGCGGCAACGACTTCGATATCCGCCTGACGGTAGAGGGGATGATGCCGCTGCTCGGCATGCACGAGACCCTGAAGACCGGCAAGCCGCTACCCCACCCGCTGTTCTGGGATGCAGCCGCCATCAACGACGTCAGCGCCCAGAGCCGCTTCTACAGCCTCGACACCGCCCGCCAGCTACAGGATCTGCAGCTCGACAGCCAGCCCGGCAGCAAGCTGGGGCGTCTGGCCAGCCTGCGGGCCCACAAGCTGAGCCACCAGCTGGTGTGGCGTGCCGAGCAGGGCAAGATCGCCCTCTCGGAGCAGGAGCTCAATCGCCAGTCGCTGGCCGAGCTGGAAAAAGGGCTGGAAGCGGAACTGACCCGTGAACAGCTGGCCGGTGCCTCGGCCCTGCTGCTGGAGAAGATTGGCGAGCTGATGGACGAAGCGATTGCCGCCGCCGGTGTGCAGCCGGATCGCATCTTCGTCACCGGCGGTAGCGCCCGCTCGCCGCTGATCGCCAGCTTTATCCGCCAGAAGCTCCCGTCCATCCCGCTTGAGGGGGGGGATGACTTCGGCTCGGTGGCCGCGGGTCTTGCCCGTTATGCCGAGCGGCTGTTCGCCAACTGAGCCCTGAGATAGCGTAAATCGATGGCAACATCACCAGGGTGTTGCCATTAAGCGACAGTCGCGCGGGACAAGGGGCGACAGAAGCGGTCGGTCGTCCCCTCTCCCGCCCTGCTCCCGACTGCCTAAAAAGGGTATTCTTGACGCTCCCCCAACCGGAGCCCCCTCATGCCCAGATTGCCCTTTTTGCTGATCCCCCTGTTACTGCTCGCTGGCTGCAGCTCGACCGCCTTTGTTCAGCAAGATCTGCAACATCACCACTGGGTTCTGAGCAAACTGGATGGCCAACCGATCGAGGCTCCCCGCGACAATCCCCCCGATTTCGAGATCGGCGAACACTTCACTGTCAACGGCATCGCTGGCTGCAACCGCTACTTCGGTCAGGGCCATCTGGAAGATGACAAACTGTGGGTCACCAGTCTGGGCAGCACCGAAATGGCCTGCATGCCGCCGCTCGACACTATCGAACAGGCCGTACTGACCACCCTGACCGAGGGTGCCACCCTGAGCGGCACCAGTCAGAACCTGATCCTGCAGGGCAAACAGCACCGTTTGGAATACACCTTGCGCGACTGGGTGTTCTAGCGCTCACAAAGCCGCATCACAAACAGGAACATGTTGTCCGGCTGTGGCACAATATGAGGCAGAGTTTGCAACGGAGGCTGCCTCAGCCATGTCGATGGATCGTCTGTTTGACAAGATCAAACAACTCCCCACTATTCCCAAGCTGCTGCACGAGTTGATGCAGAGCTTCAACGACGAGAATGCCCGCATCGACCAGATTGCGGCCAAGATCGCCATGGATCAGGTGATCAGCGTCAAGGTGCTGCGGATGGCCAACTCGGCCGCCCTGCGCCGGGGCAACGAAGTGACTTCTATTGAACAGGCGGTGATCCGGCTCGGCTTCAACCGGCTGCGCTCCGTGGTGGTCGCCTCAGGCATCATCGGCACCTTCAAGGCCCCGCCCAGCTTCGACAAGAACAAGTTCTGGACCGAGACCTTCCAGGTCGCCACCATCGCCAAAACCTTGGCCCAGGAGGCCAAGGTGATGGATCCCGAGACCGCCTTCACCTGCGCCCTGATCCACAACATCGGCGAGCTGCTTATCCAGAGCACCTTGCCGGAAGAGGCCGAGCTTATCAACATGGCGCTCCAGAACGGCAGCAGCCGAGTCGAGGCCCAGCGGGAGATGCTGGGCTACGACTATGCCCAGCTCGGTGCCGAGCTGGCGCGGCGCTGGAACCTCTCCGAGGCCTTCGTCGATGCCATCTCCCAACAGCTTGACCCGCTCTCCCACGATCCGGTCAGCAAGGAGGCGGTGCTGATCCGTCTGGCGGTCTTTATCTCCTTCGCCTGGAACGCGGGCGTGCCTGCCCAGGCCATCATCGCCCGCTTCCCCAAACCGCTCGCCGACCAGTTGGGACTGGATCCCAAGTCGCTGGCAGGCCAGCTCGAAACATTGCATGAACAGGGTAATGCCCTCGCCGATATTCTGACTCAATAAGCATCATGACCCATCCGTTTCTGTTTCATCCCCAGGTGGCGCCCTGGTTCAAAGAGAGCGCCGACGCACTGCAACTGACCCTGTTCACCGAACTGGATGCGCCGATCCGCAAGGTATGGCTGCGCCACGAGCCGGATAACGAGGAGTACCTGCTCCCGATGACAGCAGTCTCCACCCGCGATCGGCTGCAGGTGTGGCAGGCGACCTTGCCGCTCATCAAGGGACAGGATATCCACCTCTACAGCTTCAAGTGCCTCACCGACGAGGAGCAGTGGTGGCTGCACGGGGCGGGCGTCAGCGCGTCCATGCCGCCACGGGAGCAACATTTTCGCTTCAACAGCCTGCACCAGCCACCGGCCTGGGTGCAGGATCAGGTGTTCTACCAGATCTTCCCCGACCGCTTCTGCAACGGCGATCCGTCGCTCAGCGTCAAGCATCACGAGTACGAATATCGCGGCAAGGCCGTCATCAGCAAGGCGTGGGGCGAACCGGTCAGTCGTCATGAAGAGGGCCACGGCGCCTGCGAATTTTACGGCGGCGATCTGGCGGGCATCGATGCCAAGCTGCACTATCTGCAATCCCTCGGGGTGACGGCGCTCTACCTCAACCCCATCTTCGATTCGCCGAGCAACCACAAGTACGACACCCAGGACTACTTCAAAGTGGATGCCCATCTCGGCAGCAACGAACAGTTCGCCGAGCTGACCCGCAACCTGCACCAGCGCGGCATGAAGATCATCCTCGATGCTGTGGTCAACCACACCTCTACCGAGCATCCCTGGTTCTGCCCGCCACTGGGCGCCCAGAGCAACCCGGACTCCCCGTGGCGCAGCTTCTACACCTTTGACAAAGAAGGGGATTACGTCAGCTGGAAGGGCATTCGCAGCCTGCCCAAGCTCGACTTCTCCTGCGAGAAGGTGCAGGACGCCGTCTATCGGGCCGACGACGCCATCCTCCGTTACTGGATGCGCGCCCCCTACCAGATCGATGGCTGGCGCTTTGACGTCATCCACATGCTGGGGGAGCGCGGCACCGCCGAGGGCAACCGCAGCCATGTACGCGCCATTCGCGGGGCAGTGAAGCAGGAGAACCCGGACGCCTATGTGCTCGGCGAACACTTCTTCGAGGCGAGCCAGTGGCTGCAAGGAGATCAGGAGGACGGAGCCATGAACTACTACGGCTTCGCCCATCCGATCCGCGCCTTTCTGGCGGGGCAGGATATCGCCTACCACCCCATCAAGATCAGCGCCGAAGAGCTGGATCGCTGGCTCAAGCTGGCGCGGGCCCACATCCCGTTCAAGAACCAGCTGGCCCAGTTCAACCTGCTGGACAGCCACGATACCGCCCGTTTCCTCCACCTGCTGGGAGAGGACAAACCGCGGATGCAGCTGGCCGCCACCCTGCTGCTCACCTATATCGGCGTGCCCTCCATCTACTACGGCGATGAAGTGGGACTATCCGGCGGCAACGATCCGGACTGTCGCCGCTGCTTCCCGTGGAATACCACAGATTGGGATCATGTGCTGCACGACCACTATCGCCGGTTGATCCAGATCCGCCGCCAGCGCCCCTCACTGCGCCGTGGCGATATCCAGACCCTCTACGCCGGGCCCCACAGTTATGTGTTCGCCCGTACCCTGCAAAGCGATCAGGTGGTAGTGGCCTGCAACCGCCATCCGAGCGAGCCGCGCACCATCAGCCTGCCCCTGTGGCAGACCGCGAGCCCCGCCAGCCGTTTCACCGATGCCTTCAACGGCGAGAAGTTCGAAGTGGTGCAGGGCGAGGTACAGCTCACCATCCCCGCCAACTCGGCCCGGGTGCTGATCTCCAGCTGAGTGGGCAACTGACGCGCTGAAATGCAAAACCGGAGCAGCAAGGCTCCGGTTTTTTATTCCGTTCAATCCACCATGACGTCTGGCCCTTAGCCAGCCACCATCAGTAGTTGATGCTGACGTAGGGTACTTCCGGCACCTGCCAGCGCTGCTTGAGGTAGACGGTGAGCACGAAGAAGAAGTTGGCCAGCAGGTTGGCGAAGCGATAGAGAATGGGATCGAAGGCCACCTCGCTCTCTTCCAGCCGGACCAGCAGCCGCACCACCTTCTTGCTGCCACAGCGGCACAGATGGAGGGTGGGGATGGGCTGCGGCCCCTGTGGCAGCACAAAACCGGTGACGCTGCCGCGACTCGCCTCGTTGTAGTGGTCGTAACGGGCCTTGAGCCACTCAAGGTCTGCATCGAAGATCCCCAGCTTGCCGCGTACCGAGCCGTTTAGGTTGTAGATAAGTCGCTGCAACGCCGCGAGATCCACCAGCATGGGCTCGGTATCGGCATCCGGCGCAAGGTGTGACAGCACGGCTCCAACCTGACAGCAGAGCTCGTCGGTGGCGATTTCAAAATCACATTTGAGCGAGGTTTCGAAGATAAAGGGGTAGCAGAGCTCGCGCTTGTCTCTTGGCTTCTTGGGGTTCATGGGGCAACCGGATTGGAGAAAAGGCCAGTTTGCCAGCCCCGGGAAGGGCTGGCAAACGGCAGGTCATTACTTGCGTTACGCGCTGTGGCTCAGACGCGCTTGCTGGCGGGCTCGGTGGACGGCTGGAACTGGCCGATCATCCGCAGCGCCTCCAGCATCCGCTGGTTGAAGCTGGTGAAGCGATCGACCTGTGCCGGTTCTCCTTCCCCTCTCGCGGCCAGCACGGCCGGAGTCAGCGCCTGTTGCTGGGATGGTGGCAGCAGGCTATCTGCCTGTTTCTGCACCTGATCCAGCTTCGGCAGGTAGTCTGCAAACGGCTTGATCAGATCCTGCAGGGAGTGCGCCCCCTGATAGGTCTGGCTCAGCTTGACGCTCTGCTTGAGCTTGAGGGAGTAGGAGGCCAGCTGGGAGTCATCCAGTTTCAGCTCGCCCGCCTTCTCCAGCAGATCCTCGAAGTTGCCGGAGAAGAAGTTCCCCGCCAGTTCGTCGATCCCTTTGACCAGCTTGCCGATGGACTCCATCTCCTCGCTGTTCAGGTCTCCCTCCAGCGAGAAGCTGAAGCTCTGACTCGACTTGAGGCTGAACTGGCTGCCGCTCTCGCTGCTCTGGGACTTGGTCTGCCAGCTATCTTTGAAGCGCAGCACCACCTTGTCGCCATCCTTGGTCTGGATCTCCAGATAACCCTGCTGGCGACTGGCCATCTCGGCCTGTCCCATGTCGGTCGGAGAGACCTTGCCGAAGAACTCCTTCTCGAACTCCTCGAGCCCTTTCTGGATCAGCTTGTAGCTCTGATCGATACCGGTCTTGATATCTTCGTTGTCGGTCGCCCACTTGCCGAGCTGTTTTTTCGCCTCGCCAAAGCCCTTGTCGATCCCCTTGCGGGCCTGCTCCATCATCCCGGTCAGGTCGTCATCGGATTTGCCATCGGCCCGCGCGGCACCCAGCCGCCCGGTCACAAACTGCAGCACGTTGTCCGCCACCGACTGGAAGTCGAACAGGGTCTCCGGGGTGATCTCCTCGGGCTCCTTGACCTTCGGTGCCTGATAGCCCTGACCGTTGATCTCCAGCGAGAACTGCAGTGCCTGCTGGATCAGCACCTGCGCCCACTTCGGGGGCTTGTGCAAGGAGACCTCCTCCTCGCTCTTGACCTGTTTCTGCTCCGCCTGTTGGGGCGATTTGGGAGAAACACCCACTCCCTTGGGTTGGGCTGCGCCCACGCCTTCGATTTGCATAATGTGTCCTCCCACCATGCCTGTAGATCTACTATCGGCCTGACTGAACACTTCTTGACCACAAAATACTGGACAATCTGCGGTTGGCTTTTAAAATCGGGCCCCTTTGGGTGGCCTGTTGCCTTCCCCCGATTTCGACCCGGCCCGGCCGGTGTGCATGTGAGGTATTTATGACCCAGTCCCAACAGCCTTCCGCGAACGCTCCGGCGCCTCGAACCCCTGCCGATTATCAAGCCCAACTCGACGAAAAGAGCGCTCGCCTCACCGGGCTGTTTGCCGGCTTCACCCTCCCGGCGCTGGAAGTGCACAGCTCGCCGGCCGAGTACTACCGGATGCGCGCCGAGTTTCGCATCTGGCACGAAGGGGATGACCTCTTCCACTGCATGTATGCCCCAGCGACCAAAGAGATCATCAAGGTCGACCACTTCCCTACCGCCAGCCGCCTCATCAACCAGTTGATGCCGCTGCTGCTGGAGGGGCTGCGTCCCCATCAGGTGCTGCGTCGCAAGCTGTTCCAGATTGACTACCTCTCCACCCAGTCCGGCCAGATCATTGTCAGCCTGCTCTATCACCGCAAGCTGGAAGCAGAGTGGCAACAGGCCGCCGAAGCGCTGCAGGCCGATCTGCGCGCCAAGGGGTTCGAGCTGCAACTGATTGGCCGCGCCCACAAGCAGAAGATCTGTCTGGGGGATGACTTCGTCATCGAACAGCTCAACGTGGCGGGTCGCCAGCTCATCTACAAGCAGGTGGAGAACAGCTTCACCCAGCCCAACGCTGCCATCAACGAGCAGATGCTGGCCTGGGCGCTGGATGTGACCAAGGGGAGCGAAGGGGACCTGCTGGAGCTCTATTGCGGCAACGGCAACTTCTCCATCGCGCTGGCGCAGAACTTCCGCAAGGTGCTGGCCACCGAGATCGCCAAGCCGAGCGTCGACTCCGCCCAGTTCAACATCGCCGCCAACGGCGTCGACAACCTGATCATCCTGCGCATGTCGGCCGAGGAGTTCACCATGGCGATGCGTGGCGAGCGGGAGTTCAACCGCCTCAAGGGGGTCGACCTCGGCGCTTACCAGTGCAACACCATCTTCGTTGACCCGCCCCGCGCCGGTCTCGACGATGCTACCGTCAAGCTGGTGCAAAAGTACGACAACATCCTCTACATCTCATGCAACCCCGAGACCCTGCAGGCCAACATGGCCGTGCTGGGCGAGACCCACGAGATCGCCCGCTTCGCCCTGTTCGACCAGTTCCCCTGGACCCATCACATGGAAGCCGGGGTCTATCTGCGCCGCAAGGCTGGGTAATTCAAGCCGATAGCAACAGAAAAAACAGGGCCATATGGCCCTGTTTTGTTATTGACTGAACACCGGTCTCACTCCAGCCGGAAGTGACCCACGATCTCCCGCAGCCGGTCGTAGGTCTGCTGCATCGCCGCGGAGCTGGCGACCGTCGCTTCGCCATTGTGGGTCAGCTGGCGGATCACTTCGGCGATGGCACTCATGTTGCGGTTGATCTCTTCGGCCACCGCACTCTGCTGCTCCGCCGCCGTGGCGATATGGCTGATAAGATCGTTGATCTCCACCACTTCCCCTGCCATCAGATCCAGCGACTCGTTGACCCTGGTAGTGTTCTCGGCCGCCCCCTGACAGCTCTGCTTGGTGTTGCCCATGGCATCCACCACAGTTCGGGTGCCCCGCTGCAGACTGGCCAGCATGGTCTGGATCTCGGCTGTGCTCTGCTGGGTACGGGCTGCGAGGGAACGCACCTCGTCTGCCACCACCGCAAAGCCACGACCCTGTTCACCAGCGCGGGCCGCCTCGATGGCGGCATTGAGGGCCAGCAGGTTGGTCTGTTCGGCAATGCTGCCGATCACCCCGAGCACTGAGCCAATCTGCTGCACATCCTGCTGCATCGCTTCGATGGAGCGGGCAGTGGCTTCCACTTCGTCCACCAGCGCCATCACGCTGGCCATCGCCTGATCCACCACCTGACGGGACTGGCTCGCCAGCTGCTGGCTCTGGCCAGTGAGCTGGGCGGTGCTGGCCGCACTCTCGGAGACGGAGACCGCGGTGCGGCTCATCTCGTTGATGGCGGTCACCACCTGCTCGGTCTCGCGTACATGATCCGCCAGCAGGGACTGGGCGGCGCCGGTCTGGCTGGCCAATCCGGCAATGCCGCTGTTGAGTTGACCGCTCGCCTGCCGCACCTCCCCCATCATCTCCTGCAACCGTTCGATAAAGCGGTTGATCCCGGCCGAGATCTGGCCAAGGTCATCCTTGCTGGTTACCGCCAGCCGACGGGTAAGATCGCCGCTACCGCGGGAGAGCTCCAGCACCAGATCCCGCAACGAGAGAATGGGGCGATAGGCCACGTTGAGCGCCAACATCGCCAGCACCATCACCACGATCGCCACGCCGCACAGCGCCATGATGATCTGGCCGTTGAGAGCCCGGGTCATGGCCCGGATGTAGTCAAGATCGATGTAGCCGGTCAGCGTCCAGCTGCTGCCGCGAATATCCAGCTGGTTGGGGCGCGCTTCGCTCTCCCCTTGCGGCTTGCTGTCATAGAGGCTGTTGCCCTGACTGTCGACCAGCGAGAAGTAGCGGCCATCGCCACTCATCTTCTCCAGCAGGCTTTTGAACTCGCTCATATCGAGGTAGTAGAGATAGGCGGAATCGGCGCCGCGCGGCACCAGAATGGTGATGACCGGCTTGCCATCCACCTGTTGCAGCGGGCTGACGGTGATCTGGTTGTTGGCGGCGGGGATCAACTTGCGCAGGGCATCCACTTTGGCGCTGTCGTTGATGACCCCGCTCACGTCGAATGCCATGTCGCCGATCACCTTGACGATGTTGTGAAAGCCGGTCTCTTGCAGGGTCTTCTTGACGTTGGTCACCCCGAAGTTGAGGTTGGCGGCCAACAGGATTTTCTGATTGATGTCGCTGGCCAGCTTCTCTTTGACCAGGGTTATCTGCTCGGTGATGTTGTGGGTGGCCTGAGTGCGAATGTAGCCACTGATGAAGTGGTTGACACTGAGTCCGGCGGTGCCGATGGTGACCAGAATGGCCAGGAGCAGCAAGAGGTAAATCTTGACCTTGAATGGCATGGGTTCCCTCCAGAAGAGAGGGCTGGCAACGCCAACCCTCCCTGCCAATCGTTATTTCTTCTTGGCGTACTTCATGGAGTCCAGGGCCACCGCCAGAATGATGATGCCGCCCTTGATGATGAACTGCCAGTAAGGGCTGACGCCGATATAGGTCAAGCCATAGTTGATCAGGGTGAAGATAAGTACGCCGGTAATCACACCCGCGACCGTTCCCACCCCGCCAGCAAACGACACGCCGCCCACCACGCACGCCGCAATGGCATCCAGCTCGTACATGAAGCCGAGGTTGTTGGTGGCGCTACCGATCCGGCCCGCTTCCAGCATGCCGCCGAAGGCGTAGAAGACCCCCGCCAGCGCATAGATCATCACCAGATTGACCGCCACGTTGACGCCGGAGACCTTGGCCGCCTCGGGGTTGCCGCCGATGGCGAAGATGTTTTTGCCAAAGCGGGTCTTGTTCCACAGCACCCAGACAAAGACGCTGGCGATGGCTGCATAGAAGGTGAGATAGGAGAGCTTGAATCCTCCTATCCGGATAAACCCCTGCGCGAAGCTGGAGAAGCGGGGATCAAACCCGGCCACCGGCGAAGCCCCTACCGAGTCAAAGTAGAGGGAGTTGATACCGTAGACGATGATCATGGTGCCCAGGGTGGTAATGAACGGGGTGACGTTCAGGTAGGCCACGATCAGACCGTTGACCAGACCAATCAGCGCCCCCACCACACACACCAGCAGGATCACCGCAGGAATGGGCACCTCCCCCAGCGTCGGGAACACCTTGTTGACGTTGGTCAGCGCCTGCAACATGGTTGCTGCTATGAGTGCCGCCAGACCGACCTGACGACCGGCCGAGAGATCCGTCCCCTGGGTAATGATGATGCCCGCCACCCCCAGCGCTATGATGACCCGCACCGAGGACTGGGTCAGGATGTTGCTGAAGTTGGTGAGGCTCAGGAAGGAGGGCTCCTGGATCACGATGACCATGAGCAGCACCAGCAGCACCAAATAGATAGCGTTTTCCTTGAGCGCCTGCATCAGATTGAAATTTTTAGCCGACTCCATAAATGTCTTCCTGTCTCTAGAGGTACAGAGATGCCAGGCGCAGTATCTCGCTCTGGTCAGTTTCTTTGGTATTGACGATCCCGGCGACCCGACCATTGCTCATCACCATGATGCGGTCGGTGATCCCCAGCAATTCCGGCATCTCTGACGAGATGATGATGATCCCCTTGTCCTTCTTCGCCAGCTCCAGGATGAGCTGGTAGATCTCGAACTTGGCCCCGACGTCGATGCCGCGGGTGGGCTCGTCGAGCATCAGGATCTCCGGCTGGGTCAGCAGCCAGCGACCGATGATCACCTTCTGCTGGTTGCCCCCGGAGAGGGAACCGATCTGGGTCTGCTGGGTCGGCGTCTTGACCCGCATGGAGTCGATGACCCACTGGGTATCGCTCTTCATCTTGTTGTCGCTGAGCAGCCCCATGGAGCCTTTGTAGCTGTCCATGTTGGCGATCAGGGAGTTGAAGGCGATATCGAGCCGCGAATAGATGCCGGTGGAGCGGCGCTCTTCCGTCACCAGCGCAAAGCCGTTGCGAATCGCTTCGTGGGCGTTGTGGTTGGCCACCTCTTTGCCGTGCAGCTTGATGCTGCCCTGGCTGCGATCGCGAATACCGAACAGGGTCTCGACGATATCGGTGCGTTTGGCCCCCACCAGTCCGGCAATGCCGAGGATCTCTCCCTTGTGCAGGTTGAAGGTCACATCCTGAATGGAGGGCTGGTTCTTCGCCGTCAGGTGTTCGATCTCGAGGATCACCTCTTTCGGCTGGTTGGTTTTTTCCGGGAAGCGCTGGGTCAGTTCACGGCCGACCATCATCCCGATGATCTGATCCATGGTCATGCCCTTGAGCGGCTGGGTTGCCACCCACTGGCCATCCCGCAATATGGTGATCTCGTCACAGAGCTGGAAGATCTCCTCCATCTTGTGAGAGATGTAGACGATGCCGCACCCCTTATCCTTCAACTTGTTGATGATCTTGAAGAGGTGGTTCACCTCTTTCTCGGTCAGGGAGGAGGTGGGTTCGTCCATGATGACGATCTTGGCGTCGTAGGAGAACGCCTTGGCGATCTCGATCATCTGCATCTGGGAAACCGACAGGGTCGCGACCTTCACCTTGGGGTCGATGTCGATATCCAGCTCATCGAAGATGCGCTTGGTGTCGTCATACATCTTGCCGTGGTCGATAAACCACCCTTTGGTCGGGTAGCGGCCGAGCCACATGTTGTCCATCACCGAGCGCTGCAGCACCAGGTTGAGCTCCTGATGCACCATGGAGACGCCATTTTCCAGTGCCTCTTTGGAGGAGGTGAAGTTGATCTCCTGCCCCTTGAAGAAGATCTTGCCCTGATCCTTCTCGTAAATGCCGAACAGGCACTTGAGCAGTGTCGATTTTCCCGCTCCGTTCTCGCCCATCAACGCATGCACAGAATGAGGACGGACCCGTAAATTGACATTATCGAGTGCCTTGACGCCGGGAAAGCTCTTACTGACGTCAATCATCTCCAACAGCCATTCTGATTGTTGCTGTGTTGTCATATCAGCCATCACATCTGGTTGAAAAAAGGGCAAGGGGATCTCCCTTGCCCTGGAGGAGGGAATTACTCGAATTGGGACAGGTTGTCTTTATCCACACCGACGTAGGCAACACGCACGACCTTGTCGACGATATTCCACTTGGTGCCTTCACCGGCCGGTTTGCCTTCAGCCAGGTTCTTGGTCAGCTCGAAGGTGGCTTTGGCCTGGTTGGCCGCATCGTTCAGCACGGTACCCGCCATGGCACCGCTCTTGACCATGGCCAGCGCTTCCGGCAGCGCATCGACGCCGAATACCGGAATGGCAGTCTTGCCCTGGGCTTTCAGTGACTCGACCGCGCCCATTGCCATGCCGTCGTTGTTGGCGATGACCACTTCGATCTTGTTGGCGTTGGGGCCGGAGATCCAGGCATCCATCTTGTCTTTCGCCATGGCGGTATCCCACATACCGGTATCCATGTGCAGTTGTTCAGTCTTGACGCCGCCATCGTTCAGGGTCTTGACCACGTAGGAGGTGCGCGCTTCGGCATCCGGGTGGCCCGGCTCCCCTTTCAGCAACACGAACTGGATCACGCCATCCTTGTTCAGATCCCACTCCGGATGGGCTTTCCAGTGTTTGGCAATCAGTTGACCCTGGATGATCCCTGACTCCTTGGAGTCAGTGCCCACGTAGTAGGCCTTGTCGTAGCTGGCCAGATCGGTAGCACTCGGCTCTTTGTTGTAGAAGACCACCGGGATATCTTCGCCACGGGCTTTCTCAATCACCACCGGCGCCGCAGCCGGGTCAACCAGGTTGATGGCCAGCGCCTTCACCCCTTTGGCCAGCAGCACGTCGATCTGGTCGTTCTGCTTGGATTGGTCGTTCTGGGAGTCGTTCATCAGCAGCTCCACTCCCGGAGTGGCAGCCGCCTCCTTCTCGATGGCCTTGCGCACTACCGCCATGAAGTTGTCGTCGTACTTGTAGACGGTTACCCCGATACGGGTGTCAGCCTGGGCATTGGCTCCAGCCATCATGCCCATCAGCAGGGCGGCAACTGTGGTCAGTTTTTTCATTATGTGTGCTCCGATGTGTCTATCTGTGTTGTAGGGTGGCGAGCAATTGAGCAAGCGCCAATCAATGTAATCAGTTTGTTGTCATTTCTTCTGTGATCATGACGACAAAATGAAAACGATTACACTCTGTTACATTGAAACTTTATTTTTATTTTTCAAATACATATAAATTAAAATTAGATTTGAGACTCAATCTTTCCCACAGCATTGAGGCTAGTCGTTACTGGTCTGTTGTCAAAATGGCGTACTGGCTCGACAGTCGCCTCAATAGCTGGCTTAACGGAGAGTGCAGCCCCAACGGTAACGACGCTCGAGCAATTGATACTCGGGACGCACACTCTGGCTCCAGGAGTCATCCCCGCCCACCCCCATATGGGCGCCATCGAGGCAGACCCACAGCCCCTCTTCGGCCACCAGATCGCTCTGGTGACGAGCAGCGGCCAGCTGTTGCTGACTGAAGCGGCTGGCACTGAAATGGAAGCTGCCGCTCACCGTCGTGCTGCCCAGCTGCAGCTGACGAGTATCGCAGCGCAAGCCGTTGTCGCTCGGGAAAACATAAGGGGTATGCATCGCCTCCAGCGGCAAACTCCAGCGCCCCAGATCGGCGCCCAGCAGGCGATCGGGATAGTTCTCGTGAGGGCCTCGACCCAGCCATTCTGCTCGCGCCGGCACCTCGGCCAGATGGAGCAGCAGACCGATCCGCGGCAGCGATGGCAACGCCTGCGCCAGCTCGGTCTCTATCTCCAGGCTCATGGTGCCGTCGTCGGCAAAACGGTGATGCCAGTGACTCACCAGCAGCAGCTCATCGTGGTGGAAGTAGCCGTGACTGACCCGGATATCCGCTCCGGCGACCGCGATCCCCAAGCAGCGGTGCAGCCACTGACCGAGACCACAGCCCTGCCAGCGAGCAATCCAGGAGTTGGGGTCGGCGTGATCCGCTTCGCTGGTGCCGATGTCGTTGTCGAGTGGCGCTCGGTAGAAGTGATCCATGATCGGCGCCAGCAACTGCTCCTGCCCCGATTTTTGCCAACTGGTGATACGGCCGCTCAGCTTGTCGAGCCACCACTGGCTGTTTGCGGCAGTGACCAACCAGCCATCCGGCTGTTCGGTCAGGGTGGCGGCAGCGACCGGCGCTGGCAGGGCAAGGGGGGTCGGCAGGGTGAACTGCTGACGGGCGACCTTGTGATCCGCCTGCGACCAGAGGGTGGCCTGTGACTGAACGATGGCCAGATCGAGCCAGGCCAGTGAGCCTGCCGCAAAGGCGGGCAGCGTCCCGCTCAGGGTCAACTCGACCACCCCTTGCGGCGCCAGCTCAAGGGAAACCTCCCCTTGCTGCTGCACATGGCCGTTCTCGCAAAGCTGCCAGCTGAGCCGCTCGTTGTCGGTTTCCCGGAACAGGTATTCGCTCTCGATCCGCACCCGCAGCGGGGTGTGCTCAAGCAGGGTGAACTGGAACGGCTGCTGGGCACGTTTTGCCTCGAACAGGGTGGGATGGGGGGTGCGATCCGGGAACAGCAGGCCGTTGCAGCAGAATTGGCGATCGTTTTGCACATCACCAAAATCGCCGCCATAGCCCCAGTAATGGCGACCATCGGCGGTGTATTTGTCGAGCCCCTGATCGACCCAATCCCAGACGAACCCGCCTTGCAGACGAGGATGATCGCGAAACGCCTGCCAGTAGTGGCCGTATCCCCCCAGACTGTTGCCCATGGCGTGGGCGTACTCGCAGAGGATCAGCGGCCGGGTCTCTTCCGGCAGGCCGATCCACTTGGCCAGCGCCCACTTGGGCACCGCCGGGAAGGGTTGATCCTGATGGGTTCTGGCATACATGGGGCAGATGATGTCGGTGGCCGGGGTATCGGCCCCGCCCCCCTCGTACTGCACCGGACGGCTAGGGTCGCTGCGCTTGATCCAGCCATACATGGCATCGTGGGCCGGGCCGTAACCCGACTCGTTGCCCAGCGACCAGATGATGATGGAGGGGTGATTGAAGTCCCGTGCCACCATGCGGGTCGCCCGCTCCAAAAAAGCGTTGCTCCAGGCGGGATCCCGCGCCAGCCGCCCCATGGGGGTCATGCCGTGGGTCTCCAGATTCGCCTCATCCACTACATAGAGACCGAGTCGATCGCAGAGGCGATAGAAGTCTGGGTGGTTGGGATAGTGGGAGCAGCGCACCGCATTGAAGTTGTGCCGCTTCATCAGCAGCAGATCCCGCTCCATGGTAGTGCGATCGATGGCATAACCCTTGGCGGGGTGGTGTTCATGACGGTTGGCACCGCGAATAAGCAGCGGCTGACCGTTGACCCGCAGCAAGCCGCCACGGATCTCCACCACCCGGAAGCCCACATCGCACGCCTCGCTCTCGATGGCCTGGCCCTGTTCGTCCAACAGGGTCAACGTCAGGCGATAGAGATGGGGCGTCTCGGCGCTCCACTTGTGCGCCGCTGCCACGTCGAGCCACAGCTCGGCGCGATCGTCGTAAGCCCCTTTTTCATCAATAGGTTGGGTGCCGATCGGCTGGTGCAGGGTCGCGACCCGCTCGCTGCCGTCATAGAGATTGGCTTCTACCGAGAGGCCAGCAGCATTAGCGACTTGCAGGGCAATTTTGAGGCGGCCATCACGATAGCAGGCATCCAGCTCGGGGGTGACCCGGATATCCATCAGATGGCGGGACGGTTTGTGCAGCAAGCTGACGGAGCGGAAGATCCCCGACAGCCACCACATATCCTGATCTTCCAGATAGGAGCCGTCGGACCAGCGCAGCACCAGCACCGCCAGCCGGTTGCGACCGCTGTGCAGATAAGGAGTCAGATCGAACTCGGCGGGCAGCCGACTGTCCTGCGAGTAGCCGACCCAATGGCCGTTGCAGAACAGGTGGAAGGCGCTGCTCACCCCGTCAAAGATGATCCGGCTCTGGCCGCTGGCCAGCCAGTCGGCGGGCAGATCGAACTCGCGGGAGTAGCAACCGGTGGGGTTCTCTGCTGGCACTCGCGGTGGATCGCAAGGAAAGGGGTATTTGATATTGGTGTAGATGGGGCCATCGGTAAGCGGCCGCGCAGCCGGATAGGCGGCATCAAGCTGCCAGTTACCCGGCACGGTAATGGGGCAAGCATCCACCAGATCCTGCGCCGGCCAGCTCTCGGGTACCAATTCGGGAGCGGCAAAGAAGGAGAAGCGCCACTCGCCATCGAGCAAGAGACGGGAGGAAGAGGCCAGATCACCCCAGGCATCCGCTTCGCTGCGCCAGCTGAACATGGGGGTATGGGCAGCCAGCCGGTTTACCGACGTAATGGCCTGAGTCTGCCAATCCTGACGCGCCACTATCTCCCTGAGCATTCACTCTCTCCCTGCTGATTGGAAAACGTATTCAGTCTAGAGAAGTATGACGCAGGGAACGGCGATCTCGCTCACACAGATGTAAACGATTACACTGATTTTGTTAAGTAAAGCGGAGTAAAAATGATTAAAAATAGGTAAAACAATAACCGTGCAAGAAACGGCCCCGAACAGGGCCGCAAAAGGGGGCTATCCGGCCCGAACCGGTGCCACCGAGTGACGATTGATCAGGGTGGGGGTATAGATCCGACTCTGGGTCGCGTCACTCTCCCCCGCCGCCAGCTGAATGGCCAGCTTGGCCGCCTGGGCCGCCATCAACTCGATGGGATAGCGCATGGTGGAGAGCTTGGGGCGCAAATATCTGGCATAGATGATGTCATCGAAGCCCACTACCGAGACCTCCTCCGGCACTCGCAGGCCGTTGTCCGCCAGCACAGAGATGGCGCCCGCCGCCATGGCATCGTTATAGGCCACCACGGCGGTCACCTTGAGCCCCTTGGCCAGCAGGTTGAGCATGGCGCGCTCGCCCCCCTCCTCGTTCGGGGTGCCACTCTCGATAAGCTCGGGATCGGCTGCCAGACCGGCTTCCATCAGTCCATCCTGATACCCCTGCAGACGCAAGGTGGCATCCTCGATGGCGTGATCCGAGCTGATAAAGGCGATATGGCGGTGACCCAGCTCGATCAGATGACGGGTCGCCGTAGCGGCACCCAGCCGGTTGTTGAGGGCGATGCAGCGCCCCTTAAGGGCAGGAATATCGCGGTTGATCAACACCATGCCGGGCACCCGCATGGCGTAATCGCACAGTTCCTCGTCGCTCAGCGCCTTGCTGTGCACCACCAGCGCCTCGCAACGCTTGCCGATCAGCAGCTCGATCGCTTCACGCTCCTGACGCGCCTTGTGAAAACCGTTACCCATCAGCAGGTGGAGGTTCTGCTCGACGGCGATGCCGGAGACCCCCTTCACCAGAGCACCGAAGAAGGGATCGGCCACGTCACCGACCACTACCCCCATGGTGTCGCAAGTCTGGCTGACCAGTGCCCGCGCGTTGGCATTGGGGGTATAGCCCAGTTCGGCCATGGCCTTCTGCACCACTTCGCGAGACGCGGCGCTGGCCTTGGGGGAGTTGTTCATCACCCGTGAAACCGTTGCCACCGACACATTGGCCAAACGGGCGACATCCTTGATGGTGCTCATGCTGTTTTCACTTCTTTCACTGTGCAATAGAGCGCCATTATACCCAGCAAACCCATTGAAAACAGGGGTGAAATAATTATCTGCCGTCAGGATGATCACAAAAACAGTGTAATCGTTTACACTGTTTTGCAAGCAAGCTCACAGTTTGGTCGCCACACCCTCGGCTAGACTCCTTCCAGACACTTTTTCAGTGGAGAGCAAGATGAACGTTCTGGTCACCGGCGGCTGCGGATATATCGGCAGCCACACCTGTCTGGCCCTGCAAGCGGCAGGCATGAATCCCGTGGTGGTCGACAACCTCGGCAACAGCAAACGCAGCGTGCTGGCCCGAGTCGCGGCTATCAGCGGCCAGCAACCCCTGTTCTATCAAGGGGATATTCGCGATGCGGCCCTGCTGGACCGGATCTTCGCCGAACAGCAGATCGATGCAGTGATCCACTTTGCCGCCCTCAAAGCGGTCGGTGAATCAACCCGCATTCCACTGGATTACTACGAGAACAACCTCGGCGGCACCCTCACCCTGCTGCAGGCAATGAAGCGGGCCGGAGTACACAATCTGGTGTTCAGCTCCTCGGCCACCGTCTACGGTGATCCGGCCAGCCTGCCAATCCGCGAAGATTTCCCCCGCAGCGCGACCAACCCCTACGGCCGATCCAAGCTGATCATCGAGGAGATCCTAGAGGATCTGCAGCTCGCCGAGCCGCACTGGAGCATGACCCTGCTGCGCTACTTCAATCCGGTCGGCGCCCACGAATCGGGCACCATGGGTGAAGACCCGCAGGGCATCCCCAACAACCTGATGCCCTATATCACCCAGGTCGCCATCGGCCGTCGCGACTGCCTCTCGGTCTTTGGAAACGATTACCCCACCCCGGACGGCACCGGTGTACGCGACTACATCCACGTAATGGATCTCGCCGAGGGGCACGCCAAGGCGCTGCAGCACTGCGCCGGCAAGGACGGCGTGCACACCTACAACCTGGGCACCGGCCAGGGCCAGAGCGTGTTGCAGCTGGTCGCCGCTTTCTCTGCGGCCTGTGGCAAGCCGCTGCCATTTCGCATCGAACCGCGTCGCCCGGGCGACATCGCCGCCTGCTGGGCCGATCCGGCCAAGGCCGAGCGCGAGCTGGGCTGGCAGGCGGCCCGCAACATCGACGCCATGTGCGCCGACAGCTGGCGCTGGCAATCCGCCAATCCGAATGGTTACGAGGAGTAGGCCTGCCTGCTCCCTGTTAATAGACGACCCTATTTTTCAATACCTTATTCAGGAGAGATGATGTTCAACCCCGTCGATCATCCCCATCGCCGCTTCAACCCGCTGACCGGCCAGTATGTGCTGGTCTCCCCCCATCGGGCCAAACGCCCCTGGCAGGGACAGGTGGAGAAGGTGAGTCAGGCCCCCAAACAGGCCCACGATCCCGACTGCTTCCTCTGCGCGGGCAACACCCGGGTCACTGGCGACATCAACCCCGACTACAAGGGCACCTTCGTCTTTACCAACGACTTCGCTGCTCTGATGCAGGATACCCCGGCCGCCGATAGCGCCAGCGATCCCCTGCTGAAACTGGAGGCCGCCCGCGGCACCAGCCGGGTGATCTGCTTCTCGCCGGATCACGGCAAGACCCTGCCCGAGCTGCCGCTGCCCGCCATCGAAGGGGTGATCACCACCTGGATGGATCAGGTCGCCGAGCTGTCGGCCCAGTGGGAGTGGGTGCAGGTCTTTGAAAACAAAGGGGCCGTCATGGGCTGCTCCAACCCTCACCCCCACGGCCAGATCTGGGGCAGCGACTTCCTGCCCAACGAGATCGCCCGCGAAGAGCAGCACCAGCGCGACTGGCTGGCCGAGCATGGCCGCCCCATGCTGCTGGAGTATGTGGAGCGGGAGTTGGCGGATCGCTCGCGCATCGTGGTGGAGACCGAGCACTGGCTTGCCGTGGTTCCTTTCTGGGCCGCCTGGCCGTTCGAAACCCTGCTACTGCCCAAGGCGCACGTCCCCTCCATGCTCAACCTGACCCAGGCCCAGCAACAGGATCTGGCAGTAGCGCTCAAGGAGCTCACCAGCCGTTACGACAACCTGTTCGAGTGCAGCTTCCCCTACTCCATGGGCTGGCACTTTGCACCGCCCAAATCGGAGTGCCCCGAGGCGTGGCAACTGCACGCCCACTTCTATCCGCCACTGCTGCGCTCCGCCACCGTGCGCAAATTCATGGTCGGCTTCGAGATGCTGGCCGAAACCCAGCGCGACCTTACCCCCGAGCAGGCTGCCGAGCGGCTGCGTGCCCTGAGCCCCGTTCACTACACCCAGACCAGCCACACCAATGAGGAGGCCCTATGACCCCCAGCCAACGCGTCAGCACCGTTTTTGCCGAGCAATTTGCCAAAGCGCCCGATCTGCTGGTGCGCGCCCCCGGCCGCGTCAACCTCATCGGTGAACATACCGACTACAACGACGGCTTCGTGTTGCCCTGCGCCATCGACTACGAGACCTGCGTCGCCATCGGCCTGCGCGATGACCAACTGGTGCAGGTGTTCGCCGCCGACTACGACAACCAGCGTGACCAGTTCGACCTCGACCAGCCCATCGAACACCACCCCAGCCAGCGCTGGAGCGACTACATCCGCGGTGTGGTGAAATACCTGCAAGCCCGTGGTTACGCCCTGCGCGGCCTCGATTTGGTGGTCTCCGGCAACGTGCCGCAGGGGGCGGGACTATCCTCCTCCGCCTCACTGGAAGTGGCCATCGGTCAGGCCTTCAAAGAGGCGCTGGGGCTCGATATCAGCCAGGCGGAGATCGCCCTCAACGGTCAGCAGGCGGAGAACAAGTTCGTCGGCTGCAACTGCGGCATCATGGATCAGACGATCTCCGCCAGCGGCAAAACCGACCACGCCCTGCTGCTCGACTGCCGCTCACTGGAGACCCGCCTCATCCCCATGCCCACCGATCTGGCGGTGCTGATCGTCAACTCCAATGTGCGCCGCGGTCTGGTGGACAGCGAATACAACACCCGTCGTCAGCAGTGCGAAGCGGCCTCCCGTCACTACGGGGTCAAGGCACTGCGCGATCTCGATCTGGCGGCTCTCGATGCAGGCAAGGCCGGACTGGATGAGGTCTGCTACCGCCGTGCGCGCCACGTGGTAGGCGACAATACCCGCGCCCTGGCCGCCGCCGATGCGCTGGCGCAAGGGGATCTGGTTCGTCTCGGCGAGCTGATGGCCGACTCGCACGCCGCCATGCGCGATGACTTCGAAATCACCGTGCCCGCCATCGATGGTCTGGTGGAGATCATCAAGGCCAGGATCGACACCGAGGGTGGCGTGCGGATGACTGGCGGCGGCTTCGGCGGCTGCGTGGTCGCCCTGCTGCGCCCCGAGAAGGTGGCCGAGGTGATCGCCGCGGTTGAGGCCGAGTATCCGACCCGCTTCGGCCTCAAGGCCGACTGCTACGTCTGCTCTGCCAGCGCCGGTGCAGGCAAGCTATGAGCAGCGCCATGACCCCGTTCGAGCTGGAAAATGAAGAGGGGCTGCGCCTGCGCGGCCTCGACTTCGGCGCAACCCTCACCTCCCTCACCCTGCCGGTGGCGGGCAAACGGCGTGAAGTGCTGCTGGGCTGTGCCGACGACGCCTATCCTACCCAGCAGGTGTGGCTGGGTGCGGTGGCCGGGCGTTTCGCCAACCGCATCGGCGGCGCCGAGCTGGTACGCGATGGCGAGCGCTGGCCGTTGGATGCCAATCAGGCACCCAACTGTCTACACGGCGGGCAGGCGGGCTTTCATCGCCAGCCCTGGCAAATCAAGGAGCTGGAGGCAGATCGGGTCAAGTTGGTGCTGCTCTCCCGGGCGGGAGATCAGGGCTTTCCCGGCAATCTGCGGGTGACACTGGAGTACCGGCTGGATCAGAGCGATCTGGTGGTGGATTTCATCGCCAGCACAGATGCCGCAACGCCGGTCAGCCTCACCAGCCACGCCTACTTCAATCTCGATGGGCAAACCGATGGCGGCGATGTCCGTGACCACCTCATCAGCATCAATGCCGATCACTTCCTGCCGACCAACCCGAGCGGTCTGCCGATCGCCATCTCCCCGGTGGAGGGGCCGTTCGATCTGCGCCGCGAGCGCCTTGTCGGGCTGGATTGGCTCAGCCATCCCCAGCAACAACAGGCCAAGGGGTACGATCATGCCTTTGTGCTCAACGGCCCAACGCAAGAGTGGGCTGCTCGCGTGGTATCAGGTGACAGGCAGCTGGCGATGGAGGTCTATACCAACCAACCCTCGCTGCAGTTCTACAGCGGCAACTGGCTGGCCAATACCCTCAACCGCAGCGGCCTGACACATCGGGATCACGACGGCTTCTGTCTTGAGGCGCAACAGCTACCGGACAGCCCCAATCGCCCCGAGCTGGGCAACCCCTGGCTGCTGCCTGGCGAGCGTTATCACCACCAGACCCGCTACCGCTTTATCCGCGACTAACTTAAAGGTTTCATGATTTTTACATAGCCTCAGCAGTCACAATCGAGCAAGATATGCCGCCCCGAGACCCTTTCGGGGCGTTTTTACATCAACGAAGTTAAGGATTGTTTGTTCGATGACTGACACTTATAGCCTGCTGGTCGCCTTTATTCTGGGCGTCGTCGAGGGGCTGACCGAGTTCCTCCCCGTCTCCTCCACCGGCCACATGATTATCGTCGGCCATCTGCTGGGCTTTGAAGGGCCCAAGGCTGCCACTTTCGAAGTGGTGATCCAGCTTGGCTCCATCCTCGCCGTGGTCGCCGTCTTCTGGCGCCGCCTGTTTGGCCTGATTGGCATCCACTTCGGCCAGAAGCCGTCCCGGGATCACGCGACCCTGTCGCTGGTGCATGTCATCCTCGGCATGATGCCCGCCATCGTGGTCGGTCTGGCCATCCACAGCTGGATCAAGGCCAACCTGTTTGGTCCGCAGACCGTCATGTACGCGCTGGTCGCGGGGGGCATCCTGCTCATCATCGCCGAGAAGTTCCGCCCGGCTGTCACAGCAGAAACCCTGGATGACATCAGCTACAAGCAGGCGTTCGGCATCGGTCTGTTCCAGTGTCTGGCCCTGTGGCCCGGCTTCTCCCGCTCCGGCGCCACCATCAGTGGTGGCATGCTGATGGGGATCAGCCGTCACGCCGCCGCCGAGTTCTCTTTCATCATGGCAGTGCCCATGATGGTGGCGGCCAGCGGGCTTGATCTCTACAAGAGCCGCGATTTCCTCTCGATGGCCGACTTCCCGATGTTTGCCGTGGGCTTTATCACCGCCTTCGTGGTAGCGATGTTTGCGATCAAGACCTTCCTGACATTGATCCGCCGCATCGACTTTATCCCGTTCGCCATCTACCGCTTTATCGTGGCATTCGCCGTCTATCTGGTGTTTGTCGCCTGACACCAGCAATCAAATTAAAAAAGGGACCAATCTGGTCCCTTTTTCTATGGCGTCATGGTGCTCAGTAGAGGTGCTGGCTGATGCCATTCAGCAGCCGCGACAACCCCTTGGTGAACTGCACCGGCGCATCCTGCACCGTGTAGCAGAGGCAGCCATCGGGCGTATGCGGGCTGTGGGAGTGGCTGGCATCGCGCCAGATGAAATCTCCCGCCTTGTAAAGGGTATCGCCATCCTGAATATTGCCAGCCAGCAGCAAGGTCAGCTCATAGCCCTGATGGGTGTGCTCGGGGATGCGACCGCCCGCTTCGATATGGAGCAAGCTGGCGCGCGCCCCCATCTCGTCCAGCGGCAAACTCTGCTGACGAATAGCCCCGATATGGCGCCACTTGGGCGAACGATAGCGGGCCAGCACCCGTGGCAAACGGTAGGCGTGACCGGCCACCTCCAGCTCGCCGGGCTGTGCTCGGGGCTGGTCATGTGTTGGCTCGGAGAGGGGCTCTGCCAGCGGCTGCGCCAGAATATCCGCCAGCATGGCGTCGAATCCGGCATCCAGCGCCACTTCATCGCGGGAGTCCGCCTCGGGCTCTGCTGGCGAGGCAAGATATTGCTGCGCCAGCTCCTCTTCGAATGTCTTCAGTCGGGCAGCACAATCGGGGCAGAGTTCACAGTGAGCGGAGAGCCCCACCGCCAGCGGCAGAGGGAGCTCGTCGGCGGCGAAGGCGCGCAACATCAGGTCGGTCGGATGGGCTTTAATCATGGCCTTGCTCCACTTGCTCTTTCAATTTCTGTAACGCCAGTCTGAGGCGGGACTTGATGGTACCGAGCGGCACGCCGAGTCGCTCCGCCAGCTCCTGCTGGGAGAACTCCTGCAGATAGATGCCGCGCACCACCTGCTGTTGCGGCTCCGGCAGGGTGCCCAGATAGTGGGCCATCTGACGGGTCAGCACCGCATCCTCACCGCCGCTCAGATGCTCCTCTTCAGCCTGAAACTCCAGCACGGGCCACAGCTCCTCGGCACAGAGATCCTCCTTGCTAGCGCGACGACGACGCAGCATGTCGAAGCACTGGTTGCGCATCACGGTGTAGATCCAGGTGGTCGGCGCCCCCTTCTCGGGGTGGTAGAGGCGCGCCTTTTGCCACACCAGCAGCATGGTCTCCTGCACCAGCTCCATGGCGTTGGCTTCGCTGCCGAGATGGCGCAGGCCGTAGCTGCGAATGCGCGGCGCAAAGTGTTGGAACAGGCGGGCAAAAGCAGCCTTGTCGGCCTGCTCTGCCACCCTGATCAATAGAGATTTGAGGTCGCCATCCGGGTTATCCATCACGGGCGAAGTCCTGCGTATGGTCGAGTGTGGTTGGCCAGTATATGCCATTGCGCCATCCCTTCTAGGTGCTGTCGAACATGCTGTGGTGAGAGGTTGTACGACTGCGGTTACCGGTCGGATCATCCAGGCAGTAGAAATCAGTGACTCGCCACCAGCACCCCTTTGAGCAGGGCCATTGCGGGTTGATTGTCCCTGGCGGCCAGCAACAACTGCTTCTGTTCAACCGGGATTGGTAATATCTCGAGCCAACGCTGCGCCACCCAGTTGCCGTCATCCCAATGAGGATGGGGATAAAGCGCAGCATAGTCGGGAAAATCGGCAAACACCTCACGCAGCTCATCAACCAGTGGTTGCTGGTCAGGGTGGACTCGGCGAGGGGGCCATGCTGACAGCAGGCTTACCTCACCAATACGCAAACCATCAGACTCCTGCCAGAGGTCGTTGATTTGGACCCGATCCATCCCCTGAACCGTGATCCCCAGCATGCCATCCGGCAGCCGATCGAAATCGATGATGGTGACCCGGGTGGCGATAGGCAGCATGTTGCGCATGGCATCCGGTTGACGTGGATCCACCATGCACAGAGCAAACCCCGACTCCCCGGCCTCAGCGATCATCCGCTGATATCTCGGTTCGAAGATCCGCAGCGGCATGATGCCGCCGGGCAACAGGTAAGCTGAGAGGGGAAAAAGCGCCAGTCGCATCACAAACTCCTCGGTTGGGAACATCTGTTGATACGCCCGCCCCGAGAGAGGCGATCATCACCCTGCCCGGCAATTGGAAAAACCCTTAACAATCAGGGGAAAATAGCCTAGACAACGCGCTTTGATATGCAGTAAAAATGGATAAGCACCATATCGCGGTCAATCTTCCGGATAATGGCGCCAAAACCAGTGAAATATCCGCCCGACTGCGAGCGGCGGGTCATCCCTATAGTTTTCTCGAGCCGATGCGGGTAAAATTCACGCCCTTATATATCAGTCATTTTTCGACGCGCAACCTTGGTGGTCAGTTATGAAAGAGCATATTCATCATCTACTTGAACAAACGGTAGCCAATCTCAAGTCAGCAGGCGTCCTGCCGGCGGACCTGGAAGCCCGCGTGCAAGTAGACCGATGCAAGGAAAAAGCTCACGGTGACCTGGCCACCAACCTGGCCATGCTGCTGGCCAAACCGGCCCGCAAAAACCCCCGTGAGCTGGCTGCTGCCATCATCGAGCACCTGCCAGCCTCTGACCTGATCGCCAAGGTCGAGATCGCAGGCCCCGGCTTCATCAACTTCTTCTTTGACACCCGCTGGCTGGCCGGTCAGGTCGAAGCCATGGTCGCCTCTACCAACGCCAATGTGAAACTGCCCGCTACCCAGACCGTGGTGGTGGACTACTCCGCCCCCAACGTGGCCAAAGAGATGGCGGTGCACCACATCCGCAGTACCGTGCTCGGTGACGTGGCTGCGCGCGCCCTGGAGTTCCTCGGCCACAAGGTGATCCGCGCCAACCACATCGGTGACTGGGGTACCCAGTTTGGCATGCTGATCGCCTATCTGGAGAAGATGGCCAATGAACACGCCTCCGACATGGAGCTGCGTGACCTGGAAGCCTTCTATACCCAGGCCAAGCGTCACTACGACGAAGACGACGCTTTCGCCGAACGCGCCCGCAACTACGTGGTCAAGCTGCAGGGTGGCGATGAGTACTGCCGCACCATGTGGAAGAAGCTGGTCGACATGACCATGGAGCAGAACCAGCGCAACTACGACCGCCTGAATGTCTCCCTGACCAACAAGGACATCATGGGCGAGTCCATGTATAACGACATGCTGCCCGAGATCGTCACCGACCTGAAAGCCAGGGGGCTGGCGGTCGAGAGCGAAGGCGCCACCGTGGTCTTCCTGGATGAGTTCAAGAACAAGGATGGCGAGGCCATGGGCGTCATCATCCAGAAAAGCGATGGCGGCTTCCTCTACACCACCACCGACATCGCCTGTGCCAAATACCGTTATGAGACCCTGGGCGCCGACCGTGTCATGTATTTCATCGACTCCCGTCAGCACCAGCACCTGATGCAGGCCTGGACCATCACCCGCAAGGCGGGCTATGTGCCGGAATCCGTGCCCCTCGAGCACCACGCCTTCGGCATGATGCTGGGCAAGGATGGTCGTCCCTACAAGACCCGCTCCGGTGGCACCGTCAAGCTGGTTGACCTGCTCAACGAAGCAGAAGAGCGCGCCGCCGCCCTGCTGGAGAGCCGCAACAGCGACCTCTCTGCCGAAGAGAAGGCCAACGTGGTCAACGCCATCGCCATGGGCGCGGTCAAGTATGCGGATCTCTCCAAGAACCGCACCACAGACTACATCTTCGACTGGGATCTGATGCTGTCGTTTGAAGGCAACACCGCCCCTTACCTGCAGTACGCCTATACCCGTATCCAGTCCATCTTCCGCAAGGCCAACATCGATGCCGCGACCCTGACCGGCAACGTGACCCTGAACGAAGAGGCGGAAGAGACCCTGGCCCAGAAGCTGATCCAGTTCTCCGACGCGGTTAACGGCGTGGCCGACAAAGGCATGCCGCACCTGCTCTGTACCTACCTGTACGAGTTGTCCGGCAACTTCATGACCTTCTACGAAGCCTGCCCGATCAACAAGGATGGCGTGGACGAGGCAACCCGCCAGAGCCGTCTGCTGCTGTGCGCCGCCACCGCCAAGGTGTTGAAACTGGGCCTCGGCGTACTGGGCATCCACACCCTGGAGCGCATGTAATAGATGGCAACCCGGGATTATGTCGGCAGCCGCCCGCGACGTCGGGCGGGTGGCCGCAATACCAAGAAAGCGGCCCCTCGCCGCTTTCCTGTTATTCCAGTGCTGCTGGTGGTGGCACTGCTGGCAGGCTTTGGTGGCTTCCTTTACATGATCAATGGCAAGGGCAACGACGCCCCCACCATTGAGGAGCAGGTGAAGGCCAACAAGCCAAAAGCGCAGAATAACGGGCTGCCTCAGGAGAAGTGGAGCTACATCGAACGGCTTGAGAACAAGCAGGTCGATATCATAGAGCCACCGACCCAGCCGGGTGTGCTGCCGCCACCGCCGGCAGATACCCTGACCCTGCAGCCGGAAAAACTGCCACAGCCAGTGCCGACCGACATTCCCCAACCGGGTACCCCCATCGGCCAGGCCAAGCCCTACCTGCCCAATCCGGCCACGACCCCCTCCACATCAGGGGCTCCGGTCGCCAACGCCCAGGAACAGGCCATCGACCGCAAGGCCGAACGGGAGCGGATGGAGCGGGAGATCCGCGCCGAGCTGGAACGGGAGCGCGCCGAAGCGGCCAGGGCCAAAGCGGCCACCCCGCCAGCCCAGACAGCCGCCGCCGCCGACGGCGGTCGCTATATGATGCAGTGCGCCGCCCTGCGCTCGCAGGATTCCGCAGAGTCGCTCAAGGCGCGCATCGCCTTCACCGCCGGTCTCTCTTCCAGCCTGCAGGTGATCAATGGCGCCAACGGCACCGTCTACAAGGTGATGGTGGGCCCCTTCAACGGCAAGGCCGCCGCCGATGCGGCCAACAGCAAGCTGCAGAGCTCCGGCATCAGCGGCTGCATTCCCAAGAAAGGGTAATCCGCTTACCGATGACGCAGGGCCGGGTGGCAACACCCGGCCCTGTTCTTTTGGTGCCACTCGCACCCACGTTGTTTGCCACCTACTTGTCCCGACCAAAGGCAGGGTTGAAAAGCCCGTTTGCCATCCCCATCTTTCTTGCCATGCACAGTCAGGCCGTCATTCGGCTCAAGCGAGGTAAGTAAAGTGACTACCATAGTTTCAGTTCGCCGCAACGGTCAGGTCGTCATCGGTGGCGATGGCCAGGTTTCTCTGGGCAACACCGTCATGAAGGGCAACGCCCGCAAGGTTCATCGCCTCTATAACGGCAAGGTGCTGGCCGGTTTCGCTGGCGGTACCGCCGACGCCTTCACCCTGCTCGAGCGTTTCGAAGCAAAACTGCAGGCCCATCAGGGTAATCTGGAGCGCGCCGCCGTGGCGCTGGCCAAAGATTGGCGCACCGATCGCGCCCTGCGCCGCCTCGAGGCGCTGCTGGCCGTGGCCGACGAACACAAATCCTTCATCATCACCGGCAACGGTGACGTGGTGCAGCCGGAGCACGATCTCATCGCCATCGGCAGCGGCGGCAACTTTGCCCAGTCCGCCGCCATCGCGCTGCTGGAAAACACCGAGCTGGATGCCAGGACCATTGTCGAGAAGTCCCTCAAGATTGCGGGTGACATCTGCGTCTTCACCAACGGCAACCACACCATCGAAGTGCTGGACTATTCGGCGAAATAAGGCCGCCAAATAAGCCCACCAGCCAACCCCATTTCCCAAGGGGCGGACACTGCCCGCCCCGGATACAGGAACACCATCATGTCCGAGATGACCCCGAGAGAAATCGTCCACGAGCTGGACAGACACATCATTGGTCAGGCCGATGCCAAGCGTGCCGTTGCCGTTGCCCTGCGCAACCGCTGGCGCCGGATGCAGCTCAACGAAGAGATGCGCCATGAAGTGACCCCGAAAAACATCCTGATGATCGGCCCGACCGGTGTCGGCAAGACCGAGATCGCCCGTCGTCTGGCCAAGCTGGCCAACGCCCCCTTCATCAAGGTGGAAGCGACCAAGTTCACCGAAGTGGGCTATGTCGGCAAGGAAGTGGACAGCATCATCCGCGATCTGACCGATGCCGCCATCAAGCTGGTGCGCGAAACCGAGATGGAGAAGATGAAATACCGCGCCGAGGAAGCCGCCGAAGAGCGCATTCTCGACGCCCTGCTGCCCAACCCGCGCAACACCTGGGGTGAGGAGGAGAAAGCCGACAACTCCAACACCCGCCAGATCTTCCGCAAGAAACTGCGGGAAGGTCAGCTGGATGAGAAAGAGATCGAGCTGGAGCTCTCCGCCTCCCCGATGGGGGTCGAAATCATGACCCCGCCGGGCATGGAAGAGATGGCCAACCAGCTGCAGGGGCTGTTCCAGAACCTGGGCCAAGCCCAAAAGAAGAAGCGCAAGATCAAGGTCAAAGAGGCCATGAAGGCGCTGATCGAAGAGGAAGCGGCCCGTCTGGTCAATCCGGAAGAGTTGAAGCAGAAAGCGATCGCCGCGGTCGAGAACAACGGCATTGTCTTCCTCGACGAGATCGACAAGATCTGCAAGCGCGGCGAGAGCTCCGGTCCCGATGTCTCCCGTGAAGGGGTTCAGCGCGACCTGCTGCCACTGGTTGAAGGTTGCACCGTCAACACCAAGCACGGCATGGTCAAGACCGATCACATCCTGTTTGTCGCCTCCGGCGCCTTCCAGATCGCCAAGCCGTCAGACCTCATCCCCGAGCTGCAGGGTCGCCTGCCGATCCGGGTCGAGCTGACCGCACTGACCACTGATGACTTCGAGCGGATCCTGACCGAACCGAACGCCTCCCTGACCGATCAGTACAAGGCGCTGATGGCCACCGAAGGGGTCAACATCGAGTTCACCCAGGATGGCATCCGCCGTCTGGCCGAAGCGGCCTGGCAGGTTAACGAGCGTACCGAGAACATCGGTGCCCGTCGTCTGCACACCGTGATGGAGCGCCTGATGGAAGATATCTCCTATGACGCCTCCGAGAAGTCCGGCGAGACCTTTGTCATCGACACCGACTACGTCAACGCCCACCTCGGTGCGCTTGTCGAGGATGAGGATCTGAGCCGCTTTATTCTGTAAGCGCAGTTCTGTTTGTAAAAAAACGCCTCCAGAAATGGGGGCGTTTTGCATTTTAAGACCCAGCCCCTGCTCTCTATGTCCCACTCGCACCCAGCAGCAAAACACTCAACTGGTATACCTATTTTTGTATATCTTTGAATTTTATCGAATTACCCCTGACGAGATATATAAATAGACGCTTGATTTACATCAATTGCCCGCCCCGACTGACTGGGTAGCCTAGCCCCAGAATGATGTTTTATTACTCCAAACTAGAGGCAATCATGAGCAAAGTCAGACTGGTCGTTGTGGGCAACGGCATGGTGGGGCACCGCTTCATCGAAGAGTTGATCGAGCGGGCCGAGCCGGGCCGCTACGAGATCACCGTCTTCGGTGCAGAACCCCGTCCCGCCTACGATCGCGTCCATCTCTCCTCCTACTTCTCCCATCACACCAGCGAAGATCTCTCCCTCGTCAAACCCGGCTTCTACGACAAGCACGGCATCCGCCTGCTGCTCGGCGAAGCGGTGAAAACAATCGACAGGGCCAACCGCGAAGTGCACTCCAACAAGGGCACTGTGGTCAGTTACGACAAGCTGGTGCTGGCCACCGGCTCCTACCCCTGGGTGCCGCCCATTGCGGGCAGTCAGCACCACGAGTGCTTCGTCTATCGCACCATCGAGGATCTGAAAGCCATCCGCAGCGCCGCCAAGAGCGGCAAGAACGGGGTGGTGATCGGGGGTGGCCTGCTTGGTCTCGAAGCCGCCGGCGCACTCAAGGCGCTGGGTCTTGAGACCCACGTGGTGGAGTTTGCTCCTGTGCTGATGGCCGAGCAGCTAGACGGTCAGGGCGGCCAGTTGCTGCGCCGCAAGATTGAATCCATGGGCGTGCAGGTACACACCAGCAAGAGCACCAGCGAGATCCTGATGCATGGCGGCGAGCAGGCGAAACACCGCCTCGCTTTCGCCGACGGCAGCCAGCTTGAAGTGGACGTGGTGGTCTTCTCCACCGGCATTCGCCCGCAAGATACCCTGGGCCGTTACGGTGATCTCGCTATCGCCGAGCGCGGCGGCATCGTCATCGACGATCACTGCCTGACCTCCGACCCCGACATCTACGCCATCGGCGAGTGCGCCGCCTGGCAGGGCCGCTTCTTCGGACTGGTAGCGCCGGGCTACAAGATGGCCCAGATCACCGTCGACCATCTGCTCGGCGGCGACAGCCGCTTCGAGGGGGCGGACATGAGCGCCAAGCTGAAACTGCTCGGCGTCTCCGTCGGCTCCATCGGCGATGCCCACGGCCGCACCCCGGGCAGCCACAGCTATGTGTTTCAGGACGATCAGGCCGGCGTCTACAAGAAGATCGTGGTGAGCGAAGACAACAGCCGATTGCTCGGCGCCGTGTTGGTGGGTGACGTGGAAGATTACGGCAACCTGCTGCAGATGATGCTCAATGCCCTGCCGCTGCCGAGCCACCCGGATACCCTGATCCTGCCCGCCTACGCCGGTGCCAAGCCGACGCTGGGGGTGGATGCCCTGCCGGAAAGCGCCCAGATCTGCTCCTGCTTCGACGTCTCCAAGGGCGACATCGCCAAGGCGGTGGCCGAGGGTCACACCACCCTGGCAGCCATCAAGCAGCACACCAAGGCCGGTACCGGCTGCGGCGGCTGTGTGCCGCTCATCAGTCAGGTACTCAACGCCGAGCTGGTGAAGCAGGGCATCGAGGTCAACAACCACCTCTGCGCCCACTTCCCCCACTCCCGTCAGGAGCTGTTCCATCTGGTCAAGGTGGAGGGGATCAAGAGCTTCGACGAGCTGCTGGCCAAGCACGGTCAGGGTTATGGCTGCGAGGTGTGCAAACCGACCGTCGGCTCCATTCTCGCCTCCTGCTGGAACGAACATGTGCTGAGCCCGCGCAATATCCCGCTGCAGGACACCAACGATATCTTCCTCGGCAACATGCAGAAGGACGGCAGCTACTCCGTCATCCCGCGCATGGCCGGTGGGGAAGTGACCCCGGAAGGGCTGCAGGCGGTGGCCGAAGTGGCCCGCGACTACAAGCTCTACACCAAGATCACCGGCGCCCAGCGCATCGGCCTGTTCGGGGCCCAGAAGGATGATCTGCCCGCCATCTGGCGCAAGCTGCTGGCGGCGGGCTTCGAGACTGGTCAGGCCTACGCCAAGGCACTACGCATGGCCAAGACCTGCGTCGGCAGCACCTGGTGCCGCTTCGGCGTGCAGGACAGCGTCGGCCTCGGGGTCTTCCTCGAGAACCGCTACAAGGGCATTCGCACCCCGCACAAGATGAAGTTCGGTGTCTCCGGCTGTACCCGCGAGTGTGCGGAAGCGCAGGGCAAGGACGTCGGCATCATCGCTACCGACGCGGGCTGGAACCTCTATGTGGGCGGCAACGGTGGCATGAAGCCGCGCCACGCCGATCTGCTGGCGTCTGACCTCGACCGCGAGACCCTCATCAAGCTGATAGACCGCTTTATGATGTTCTACGTCACCAGCGCCGACAAACTGCAGCGCACCTCGGTCTGGCTCGGCAATCTGGAAGGGGGCGTCGACTACCTGCGCGAGGTGATCGTCGATGACAAGCTGGGGCTGGCCGAGACGCTGGAGCGCGATATCCAGACTCTCATCGACAGCTACGAGTGCGAATGGTCGCGCACCCTCAATGAAGAGGAGGCGCTCAAGCGCTTCAGCCACTTCATCAACAGCGACAAGCGCGATCCGGACGTTCAGTTCGTTGCCGAGCGAGACCAGCACAGACCCGCCACTCCGGCCGAGCGCATCCCCGTCTACCAGATCGAGGTGGAAACCAAATGATGAAACTTGCCTGCCAACTCAACGGCATCCTGATGGGCTGCATGGACGTTTGCGCCCTGCTCGATAGCCAGTCCATCCAACTCGAGGTGGAGATTAAGCGATGAAACTTGCCTGCCAACTCAACGACATCCTGCCGGGAACCGGCGTCTGTGCACTCATTGAGGGTCGTCAGATCGCTCTGTTCCGCCCGAGCGCGGCGGCCGAGGTGTTCGCCATCGACAACCGGGATCCCTTCTTCGCCGCCAACGTGCTGTCGCGGGGCTTAATCTGCGAACACGACGGCGAGCTCTGGGTCGCCAGCCCGCTCAAGAAGCAGCGCTTTCGTCTGAGCGATGGCCACTGTTTCGACAATCCTGCGATGTCGGTTCAAAGCTACCCCGTTGAAGTGCGCGACCAGCAGGTCTGGGTCGCCGTCTAAAACCGATTTCACTCTCTTTCGGGCTGCCTGTGGGCAGCCCTTTCAAGGACTCACAAGATGTACACGGAAACCATTAACAAGTGCGCCGCCAACGCGGCCCGCATCAACCGCTTCGAGCGCAGCGACAAGCTCGGCTTCTGGCTCAGCTCCGCCATGGCGGGGGCCTATGTGGGCCTCGGCATCATCCTCATCTTCACTCTCGGCAATCTGGTGGATCCGAGCATCCGACCGCTGGTGATGGGGGCCACCTTCGGTATCGCCCTGACGCTGGTGATCATCGCGGGCTCCGAGCTCTACACCGGCCACACCATGTTCCTCACCTTCGGGGTGAAAACGGGCAAGATCACCATGGCCGACCTGCTGCGCATCCTGCCCCAGACCTGGGTGGGCAACCTGCTGGGCTCCGTCCTGGTGGCGCTCATCTACTCCTACGGCGGCAGCCTGCTGCCGGATGCGGGCAGTCTGGCCCACAAGGTGGCACTGGCCAAAACCCAGGCCCCGGCGCTGACCCTGTTTATGAAGGGGATCCTCTGCAACTGGCTGGTCTGCCTCGCCATCTGGATGGCGCTGCGCACCGAAGGGGCGGCCCGCTTCATCGCCATCTGGTGGTGCCTGCTGGCCTTTATCGCCTCCGGCTACGAGCACTCCATCGCCAACATGACCCTGTTCGCCCTCTCCTGGTTTGGCGCCCACTCCGATGCCTACACCCTGGGCGGCATCGGCCACAACCTGCTGTGGGTAACCCTGGGCAACACCGTCTCCGGCGTCCTCTTTATGGGCCTCGGCTACTGGTATGCCACCCCGAAAGCTGAGCGCCCAGTCGCGGTGAGCGAGACCACCAGCACCGCCAACCAGACCCGAACCGCCTGATCCGGAGGCCCCATGGACTACTTGCCCATCTTTTGCCGACTCGACAACAAACCCGTGCTGCTGGTCGGCGGCGGCGAGGTGGCGGAGCGCAAGGCACGCCTGCTGCTGGATGCCGGCGCCCACCTCACAGTCGTAGCGCCCGAGCTCGCCCCCGAGCTGGCGGAACTGGCTGCCAACGGCGACATCGAGTGGCTGGCCGGTGAATTTGCACCGCAGCAACTGGCGGGCAAGTGGCTGGTGGTGGCCGCTACCGATCGGCGCGAGGTGAATGCGCTGGTTTACCAAAGCGCCAATCAGGCGCGGATCTTTGCCAACGTGGTGGATGACCCGAAACGCTCCAGCTTCATCATGCCGTC
This sequence comes from Aeromonas aquatilis, assembly GCF_054052405.1. NCBI lineage: Bacteria > Pseudomonadati > Pseudomonadota > Gammaproteobacteria > Aeromonadales > Aeromonadaceae > Aeromonas > Aeromonas aquatilis. The sequence continues at coordinate 62,458 of NZ_JBSTYP010000009.1, forward strand.
GATCATCGATCGCTCACCGCTGATGGTGGCCATCTCCTCCGGCGGCAAGGCACCGGTGCTGGCCCGCTTGCTGCGGGAAAAACTCGAAGCTCTGCTGCCGCAACATCTGGGGGCCGTGGCGACCTTTGCCGGCAGCCTGCGGGAGCGGGTCAAGGCCCGCTTTGCCACCATGGGGGAGCGGCGCCGCTTCTGGGAGCGGCTGCTCGGGGCCGATCGGCTCGGTCAGGCGCTGGCGCGGGGCGATAGCGCCTCTGCCAACCAGCTGGCCGACAACCTGTTTGCCGACGAGAGCCAGAGCGCTGGCGAGGTGGTGCTGGTGGGAGCCGGCCCCGGTGATCCGGGCCTGCTCACCCTGCACGCCCTGCGCCAGATGCAGCAGGCTGACGTGGTGGTCTATGACCGGCTGGTCTCCGACGAGGTGATGGCGCTGGTGCGCCGGGATGCCAAGCGGATCTTCGTCGGCAAGCAGGCGGGCAACCACTGCGTGCCGCAGGAGGGGATCAACCAGCTCTTGCTGGAGGAGGCGCAGAAGGGGCAACGGGTAGTGCGGCTGAAGGGGGGCGACCCCTTTATCTTCGGCCGTGGCGGTGAGGAGCTGGAGACGCTGGTCGGCAGCGGCATCGGTTTTCAGGTGGTGCCGGGGATCACCGCGGCCAGCGGCTGCGCCGCCTACGCCGGCATTCCGCTGACCCATCGCGACCACGCCCAGAGCGTGCGCTTCGTCACCGCCCACGGCAAGGGGGGCGCCCGGGATCTCGACTGGCCGCTGCTGGCCAAAGATCGGCAGACGCTGGTCTTCTATATGGGGCTCTCCTCCTGCGCCACCATCCGCAAGCAGCTGCTGGCCCACGGCAAGGCGAGTAATACCCCGGTGGCGCTGATCGAGCGCGGCACCCAACCCTGCCAGCGGGTCATTCGCGGCACCCTCGATGAGCTGCCCGCGCTGGCGGTGGGGGTCGCGAGCCCGGCGCTGATCATGGTGGGCTCGGTAGTGACCCTGGCCGACCGACTCGCCTGGTTTGGCGAGGCCCCGCAGCGCCAGCGAGCCCTCGCCTGAGGGAGACTCGGCAACTCACAATGAGGCCACCAGCAGGTGGCCTCACTTTTACCCCCTCTTCTCACATCACGGTCATAACCTGTTGTTTTAAGTCTGGTATCCTATGGGCATTGAGCCCTTGGCTACCATCTCAGGAATTCATCCCATGTCTCTTCCCATCAAGAACAGCGCCCGGCAGCGCGCGGATGACAGATCCCGCATTCTCACCCTGCTGCTGCGCGATGATGCCCTCACCGACAGCCTGCTCGACCCGCAGGTGATGCAGGATGCCGAGCAGCGCGATCAAACCAGCGAACTCACAATGCTGGTCAACGGGCTGCCCGCCGCCGACGTCGCCGATGCGCTGGAGTCGCTGCCGCCCGATGAGCGTCATGCCCTGTGGGCACTGGTGGAAGAAGAGAAGCGCGGCCAGATTCTGGTCGAAGCGTCGGAGACGGTGTGGGACAGCCTCATCAGCGGGATGAGTGACAAGGAGCTGCTGCACGCCCTGCGCACCCTGGATATCGACGACCAGATCTATCTGGGCCAGTACCTGCCGCGCAACCTGATGGGACGGCTGCTCACCTATATGGCCCCCGAAGAGCGGGATCGGGTGCGGGAGGTGATCCGCTACGGCAAGCACACCGTCGGCGCCATGATGGACTTCGAGATCATCACCATCCGCCCCGAGGTGACGCTCGCCACCGTGCAGCGCTATCTGCGGCTGCGCGGCAAGATCCCCGCCAACACCGACAAGCTGTTCGTCATCGATCGCCGCAACCACCTGCTGGGGGAGCTGGCCCTAACCACTGTACTGCTGCACAAACCCGCCACCTTGGTGAGCAACGTGATGGAGCGGGATCCGGTCACCTTCGATCCGGAGGATAACGACGAAGCGGCGGCCCGTACCTTCGAGCGGGATGACCTGCTCTCCGCCGCCGTGGTAGATGGCAAGGGCAAGCTGATGGGCCGCCTCACCGTCGAAGAGGTGGTGGATCTGGTCTATGAGGAGAGCGACACCGACCTGCGCCGGATGGGCGGTATCAGCGAGGATGAAGACGTGTTCGCCCCTGTCAACAAGGCGGTCAAGACCCGCTGGGCCTGGCTCGCCATCAACCTTTGCACCGCCTTTGTCGCCTCGCGGGTGATCGGCCTGTTCGAGCACACCATCTCCCAACTGGTGGCACTGGCGGCGCTGATGCCCATCGTCGCCGGGATCGGCGGCAACACCGGCAACCAGACCATCACCATGATAGTGCGGGCGCTGGCGCTGCAGCACATTCAGGCGGGCAACCTCTCCTTCCTGCTGCTGCGGGAACTTGGCGTCGCCTTTATCAACGGGCTGGTGTGGGGCGGCACCATGGGCATTGCCACCTATCTGCTCTATCAGGATGCGGCGCTCGGCGCCGTGATGACCCTGGCCATGATGCTCAACCTGCTGGTGGCGGCGTTGATGGGGGTGATTATCCCCATGACCATGACCCGCCTCGGCCGCGACCCGGCGGTGGGAGCCAGCGTGATGATCACCGCCATCACCGACACCGGCGGCTTCTTTATCTTCCTCGGGCTGGCGACTATTTTCTTGCTGTAACCAGCCACCCAATCCATAAAAAACAGGCCCACCGAAGTGGGCCTGCTGTTATCTGGGTGGTCGGGAATATCGCGATAAAGGGCGCTACTCCCGCTCCTTCACATAGGGTGTGCCGAGCGCCTTCGGCGCCACCGCACGGCCGATAAAGCCGGCCAGCAGGAACACGGTCAGGATGTAGGGCAGCGCCTCGATGGCCTGTACCGGGATCGGGAAGTCGCCGATGGTCACCCCTTGCAGACGGATGGCGACCGCATCAAGGAAGCCGAACAGCAGGCAGGCTGCCATGGCATTCCAGGGGCGCCACTTGCCGAACACCAGCGCCGCCAGCGCCATAAAGCCCTTGCCCGCACTCATGTTGGGGATGAACTGGGCCGTCTGGGCTACCGCCAGATAGGTGCCACCGATGCCGGCCAGCAGGCCGCCGATGATGAGCGCGGTGTATCGCATCCGCACCACCGAGATACCGGCGGTATCTACCGCTGCCGGCGCCTCGCCCACCGCCCGCAGCCGCAGACCGAAGCGGGTACGGAACATCACCCACCAGGCCAACGGTACGGCGGCGAACGCCACGTACTCCAGCAGGGAGTGGCCGCTCAGCAGCTCGCTGTAGAGCTGGCCAATCACCGGCACATCCCACAGCTCCTTGGCATAGGGGAAGTCGATGGGAGCGAAGCGGGCATCACCGGAGAGCGCCGGGGTCTGGCCACCCTGATCGAACCAGTAACGGCCCAGAGTGACGGTCAGACCGGCCGCCAGAATGTTGATGGCCATCCCGCTCACCACCTGATCACCGCGGTGGGTGATGGTGGCAAAGCCGTGCATCAGGGCAAACAGCACCGAGATGGCAATCCCGGCTCCCAGTCCCACCCAGGCGGAACCGGAGACCGCAGCCGCCGCACCACTGGCGAACGCCGCCGCCAGCAGTTTACCTTCCAGCGCAATGTTGACCACCCCGGAGCGCTCGCAGAACATGCCGGCCATGGCGGCCAGAATGAGGGGTGGCGCGGTACGAATGGTCGCATCCAGCATCAGGATCAGAATTTCAAACATGATCAGGCCCCCTTAACTTGCGCAGAGCGGTTGGCAAACGCCAGATAGAGCTGCTCGATGCGCGGACGCATCATGTGCTCCAGCGCGCCGCAGAACAGGATCACCAGACCCTGCAGCACCACGACGATGTTGCGGTCGACACCGAATTCGAAGCTGAGCTCGGCGCCCCCCTGATAGAGAAAACCGAACAGCAGGCTGGCGATGATGACGCCGACCGGGTGGTTGCGCCCCATCAGCGCCACCGCGATACCGGTGAAGCCGAACCCTTCCACGAAGTTGAGCTTGATCTGGTGCAGTTCACCCTGCAGCACGTTGAGGGCGAAGAAGCCCGACAGCATGCCGGAGATCACCATCGCCAGGATCACCACCTTGGGATAGGAGATACCGGCGTAGGCGGAGGCACTCTGGCTGGCGCCGACCGAGCGGATCTCGTAGCCCCAGCGGGTGTGCCAGATAAAGACCCACACCAGCGCCGCACAGATCAGCGCCCAGAAGAAGCTGATGTTGAGCGGGCTGTTCGGCATCTCGACGCCAAACAGGCTCGCCAGCCCGGTCATCTTGGGCAGCCAGCTCGCTTCGGCAAACACACGACTCTCGGTCGCCATCGAACCGGGCGGCTTGAACACCTCCACCAGCAGATAGGCCATCAGCGATGCGGCGATGAAGTTAAACATGATGGTGGTGATAACGATGTGGCTGCCGCGCTTGGCTTGCAGCCAGGCCGGAATAAAGGCCCAGGCCGCACCAAACAGACCACCGGCAATGATGGAGAGCGGCAACAGCAGGGAGAACGGCAACACATCGCCGAGGGTCAGGCAGACCAGACCGACACCCAGACCACCGATATAGGCCTGACCTTCACCGCCGATGTTGAACAGGCCGGCGTGGAAGGCGACCGCTACCGACAGACCGGTGAAGATAAAGCCGGTTGCGTAGTAGAGGGTGAAGCCAAACCCTTCACCGGTACCGAACGCGCCGTACCACATAATCTTGGCGGCATCGACCGGGTTGATCTCGAGGTAGTAGAACAGGATGGCCGACACCAGGAAGGCCAGCAGGATGTTGACCGCAGACACGACGCCCACGGAGACCCAGGCAGGAATACGTACTTGGCTCATCAGTGGGCCTCCTTGGCAACTTCATCCGGCACTATGTTCGCCATCATCAGGCCGATAGTGCGCTCGTCCGCTTTGGCGGCATCCAGCTCGCCGACGATGCGACCGTCGGCAATAACCAGAATGCGGTCAGAGAGACTCATGATCTCGTCCAGCTCCACCGAAACCAGCAGCACAGCCTTGCCCTTGTCGCGCATGGCAATGATCTGCTGGTGGATATACTCGATGGCGCCGATGTCGACCCCGCGGGTCGGCTGGCCGATCAACAGCACATCCGGGTCCTGCTCCACTTCACGGGCGATCACCAGCTTCTGCTGGTTGCCACCGGAGAAGTTGGCGGTCTTGTGATCGGGATGAGGCGGGCGCACGTCCCACTTCTCCATCTTGGCCTGACAATCCTGCTGGATCGCCTCCTTGTTTTGCAGCCACCCCTTGTTGTACTGCGGACGGCGGTGATAACCGAGGATGAAGGCCTCTTTCGCCTCGAAGCGGTTGATGAGACCCATCTTGTGGCGATCTTCCGGCACATGGCCGAGGCCAAAGTTGCGTACCATCTCGGGATCGGCCGCATGATCGGCGCTCACCTTGTGCACGCCGCTGCGGCTGCTGATGGTAAAGCCGCCCTTGCTCGGCTTGATGATGCCGCCAAGCAGGCTGAGCAGCTCGGACTGGCCGTTGCCGGAAACCCCGGCGATGCCCACCACCTCACCGGCGCGCACCTCGAAGCTGACCGATTTGACCCGCTCCACCTTGCTGGCGTCGAAGTAGCTGAGCCCCTCGACCTTCAGCTTGGCTTCGCCCGGTTGGGTCGGCCCCTTGTCGACCTTGAGGCGCACCTTGCGGCCCACCATCAGTTCGGCCAGCTGCTCCTTGTCGGTATCCTTGGTAGCAACGTGGGCCACCATCTCGCCGCGGCGCATGATGGAGACCTGATCCGTGATGGCCAGGATCTCGCGCAGCTTGTGAGTGATGAGGATGATGGTCGCCCCCTGATCCCGCAGCTTCTCCAGCACCTTGAACAGGTGATCCGCCTCTTGCGGGGTCAATACCCCAGTCGGCTCGTCGAGGATCAGGATGCGGGCGCCGCGATAGAGCGCCTTGAGAATTTCGACCCGCTGTTGCAGGCCCACCGGCAGATCTTCCACCTTCTCGTGCAGCGGCACCTCGAGACCATAGTCCCGCGCCAGCTCGCCGAGCAGCTTCTCTGCCGACGCCACGCTCTGCTGAAGGTGCCAGCCATTTTCAGCGCCGAGGATGACGTTTTCCAATACAGTGAAGTTATTCACCAGCATGAAGTGCTGGTGCACCATGCCCACACCTGCGGCAATCGCATCTTGTGAACCGTGGGGTTTGAAAGGTTTCCCGTCGATCAGCATCTCGCCTTTATCGGCATGATAGAAGCCGTAGATGATGCTCATCAGAGTGGATTTACCGGCGCCGTTTTCACCAACGATGCCGTGTATACTGCCTTTGCGAACCTTAAGGTCGATCAGCTTGTTGGCGTACACTTCGCCGAACCGCTTATCGATACCTCTTAATTCGATGGCATAGCGATCTGTCTGGTCCATGATGCAGCCCTGCGTTTCATGAAATAAGACTAAAAACCGGCCCGTGCGGGCCGGTGGTGCGTTGAGAGTCGTAGCAACTATCTAATTAGTATTTGCAGGTGTTATCGCTCATGTAGTCATGAACCTTGACCTTGCCAGCGATGATTTCAGCCTTGATGGCATCCACCTTGGCTTTCATCTCCGGGGTGATCAGCTTCTCGTTGTCTTTATCGAGCGCCCAATCCACACCGCCTTCGGCCAGACCCAGGTTCTTGATACCCGGCTTCCACTCGCCTTTGGCAGCGTCATCCCAGGTTTGGTAAGCGGCCAGACCCACAGACTTGACCATGGAGGTCAGCATGGTGCCCGGTTGCAGGTGGTTCTGGTTGGAGTCTACGCCGATGGCAAACTTGCCGCTGTCCTTGGCTGCCTGATAGACACCGATACCGGTGCCACCTGCGGCGGCATAGACAACGTCAGCGCCCTTGGCGAACTGGGACTTGGCCAGCTCGGCACCCTTGGCCGGGTCAGCAAACGCGGCCGGGGTGGAGCCCGCCATGTTCTGGAACACTTCGATCTTCGGATTGACGTACTTGGCGCCCTGCTCGTAACCGCACTGGAATTTGCGGATCAGCGGGATATCCATGCCGCCCACGAAGCCGACCTTGCCGCTCTTGGAAGCGATGGCAGCCAGTGCGCCCACCAGGAAGGAACCTTCATGCTCCTTGAAGATGACGGACTGGACGTTCGGCTTGTCAACCACCATGTCGATGATGGTGAACTGGGTTTTCGGGAATTCGGTCGCAACCTTCTCTACCGCAGAACCCATGTTGAAGCCGACCGCCACGATCGGGCCGTTGCCACGGCTGGCCAGACGACGCAGACCCTGCTCGCGCTGGGCTTCGTTCTGGGGTTCAAACTCTTTGACCTTTACCCCTTTGTCCTTGTTGTAAAGCTCAACGCCGTTACGGAACACGGCTTCGTTGAATGATTTGTCATACTTGCCCGCGGTGTCATAGATCACAGCCGGCTCGGAAGCGGCCTGAGCAGAGAGAGCAGCGAGAGTGAGGGAGGCCACAGTGGCCAGCTTGAGCACTTTAGTCACGATCGTATCCTTGATTGTTATTAAGTGAGGGAACTTGCTTGCCTGTCAGAGCAGGCTATCTAGCACGCAGGCTTACTCTAAGTCAGCCCCGATGCGGGTCAAGCAAATGATAAGGGAAAAACGTTTGCGTTAACGGTTTGAATTATAAGCAAATAACCTTATAAGCAGTTGTTTTTTAGCTACTTTTCAGTTTTTTATGCTACCAATCAAAAGACCCAAACGACATTTCTCTTATTGTTCAGCAAGTTACTGTAAACCGTTTTCCCCTCTTATTCATCCGCCCCCCCTGTCAGCCCGTGATCCGGCTCGCAAAATCGCCACAAACAGCGCGAGCAAGGGTTGGCTACAGCTGGAAACCTCCTCGCCATCCTCTTTCTGCGCCAGCCAAAAATGGCTGCACCGGCGCTCCCGCGAGCGCCCATCTCACCCCTCCCCCCGAGTTTGGATTTGGTCTGGCAGGGGGATGGCCGTATAATCCCCGCCTGTATAAATAAACAGGAGTGGTGATGGACGTTTCAACCCTGCTCGACGGGCTCAATGACAAGCAAAGAGACGCGGTGGCGGCCCCCCGCAGCAACCTGCTGGTGCTGGCCGGTGCCGGTTCGGGCAAGACCCGGGTGCTAGTGCACCGTATCGCCTGGCTGATGCAGGTGGAACGCTGTTCACCCTTCTCCATCATCGCGGTCACCTTTACCAACAAGGCGGCGGCCGAGATGCGCGGCCGGGTCGAGAAAGTGATCGGCGACTGCGTGCGCGGCATGTGGATTGGTACCTTCCACGGTATCGCCCACCGATTGCTGCGGGCCCACCATCTGGATGCGGGCTTGCCGCAGGATTTCCAGATCCTCGACTCAGACGATCAGTACCGCCTCATCCGCCGGGTGCTCAAGGCGCTCAACCTCGACGAGAAGCACTGGGCCCCGCGCGCCGTGATGAGCTACATCAACGGCAAGAAGGACGAGGGTCTGCGCCCCGGCGACATCGATCTCTACGGCGACCCCGTCACCCGCACCTATCAGCAGATCTACAAGACCTATCAGGAGACCTGCGATCGTTCCGGTTTGGTGGACTTCGCAGAACTCTTGCTGCGCGCCCACGAACTGTGGCTCAACAAGCCGCATATCCTCGAGCACTACCGCGACCGCTTCCAGAACATCCTGGTGGACGAGTTTCAGGATACCAACGGCATCCAGTACGCCTGGCTGCGGATGCTGGCGGGCAACAGCGGCAAGGTGATGATCGTCGGCGACGATGACCAGTCCATCTACGGCTGGCGCGGCGCCAAGATCGAGAACATCCAGCGCTTCCTGACCGACTATCAGGGCGCCGAGACCATCCGCCTCGAGCAGAACTACCGCTCCACCGCCAATATCCTCAAAGCAGCCAACAGCGTGATCGCCAACAACGCCGAGCGCCTTGGCAAGGAGCTGTGGACCGAAGGGGCCGAGGGTGAGCCGATCTCCCTCTACGCGGCCTTCAACGAGGTGGACGAAGCGCGCTTCGTGGTCGGCCGCCTCAAGGATTGGAAGGAGAAGGGGGGCTTGCTCGCCGACTGCGCCATCCTCTATCGCTCCAACGCCCAGTCGCGGGTGCTGGAAGAGGCGCTGATGCAGGATGCCATGCCCTATCGCATTTACGGCGGCCTGCGCTTCTTCGAGCGGCAAGAGATCAAGGACGCCATGGCCTACCTGCGGCTTATCAACAACCGTGGCGATGACGCCAGCTTCGAGCGGGTGGTCAACACCCCGACCCGCGGCATCGGCGATCGCACCCTCGAGATCCTGCGCGGCAACGCCCGGGATCAGGGGCTCAACCTGTGGCAATCGGCCAAGGCCCTGCTCAATGACAAGGTGCTGACCGGTCGCGCCGGCAATGCGGTGCGCGGCTTTGTCGAACTGATCGACGCGCTGGAGGAGCAGGTCTCCCTGCTGCCGCTGCACCAGCAGGCGGATATCGCCATCCAGAACTCCGGCCTCAAGGCGATGTATCTGGCGGAAAAAGGCGAGAAATCCCAGGCACGGGTAGAGAACCTGGACGAACTTGTCACCGCCTGCCGCCAGTACCAGCGCCCGGATGAGCTGGAAGATATGAGCGATCTCTCCGCCTTCCTCGCCCACGCAGCGCTGGAGTCCGGCGAGAATCAGGCGGACGAATATGCCGACGCGGTACAGCTGATGACATTGCACAGCGCCAAGGGCTTGGAGTTCCCGTTGGTGCTGCTGGTCGGTGTCGAGGAAGGAATGTTCCCCAGCCAGCAATCGACCGAGGAGTCGGGCCGGCTGGAAGAGGAGCGCCGCCTCTGTTACGTCGGCATGACCCGCGCCATGGAGAAGCTCTACATCTGTTATGCCGAGAGCCGCCGCATCTATGGCCGTGAGATGTTCCACAAGCCGAGCCGCTTTATCCGCGAGATGCCTGCCGAATGTCTGGAGGAGATCCGGCTGCGCACTCAGGTTAGCCGCCCCACCCAGTACGGCCGCTTTAGCCAGAACGAGGTGCAGCAGAGCTTTGACGCCAGCGGCATCAAGCTCGGCCAGCGGGTGCTCCATCCGAAATTCGGCGAAGGGGTGGTACTCAACTTCGAAGGGGTTGGCCAGCAGAGCCGGGTGCAGATCCAGTTCGATGACGTCGGTGCCAAGTGGCTGGTGACGGCGTATGCCAGATTGGAAGCGCTTTGATTTTTCCCGTCTTTTGATACAACCAACCCGGCTTAGGCTGGGTTGGTGTAGCTAGAGCAGAAGATGCGAACATCCGAATACTCTGTGAGAGTCGAATGTTCCATCCTTTCCCCGAACAACACCAAAACTATGTCTATAAAAATAAATCCCGATCACATCCGTCGTATTCTCTCGAAATCCAGCTTTATGAATGCGAAGGCAATCAGTGGTGAGCTTTGCGCCTGCTGGCCAGAGCTATACCCACCAGAGCTACGCACTAGAATCCAAACGGCAGTTGACCAACTTTTAATCAGCCGCCCCAAAATGGTCGCACCAAATCTCCGTAACGATTGGCGCGAAGGGTTAAGTAACCGTCGTATTTTTTGGCTAGATACGGGGAACTGTTTAAAGCCGAATCGTGGATTTAAGATAACAAAACCCATACGGTCACTCGCAGATAAAATTATCAACACAGAACATGAAAAGTTCGATTCAAATAATATAGATACTCATGAGCGTCACAATAAAAATATACAAGATGCAATCACACAGACTAAGTCAAGTAACCCCAAAACCGTCGCAAAAGCAATGATCAAGGCTGATCGCCATTTTTATGCAGGATTTGATATTGAAGGATTAGTTGAAAATATCTGTCTCACTTTACATCGATGCCAAGGTGATAAAAAGAGCATTACTAAGTCATCCGTTAATATGGAAAAAAATGCCTACCACCAAAATAAGAAATTACAAATAGTCCCTGATGCTAAGCCTGATATTACTAAGTTAGAAGATATCACTGAAGCTCCAAAGCTTGATAGGTTGATCAAGCCTATAGCCGCAAACCAGTTACTCTCATATCCTAAAAATGAAACAGCTAATGCTAGCAAATCAGAGCGCCTACGAATTGAGACGACCGGAAAAGCGATCCTCACTCAAGCAGAGCAGGAGCGTTATAATCTATTTTGGGTCGTATCAGGTATGTTAAACCGTGTTGTTGGTTGGTCGGTATTCGATGTGGATCATGCAGAATCGATATTTAGTTACGGGATAGCGGCGATACATCCTGATAACCTTCAGATCCTTGAAAACGGCCTTAACCGCTCTAAAAATTGGCGAAGTCACCGTAGATTTACAATGATTGAACAGGTAGATCATATCCGTATGACTGTGGCTAGACGTTCAGATCCACTGACCAGTGCAGAGAGACAGAGCTTAGAACTTGCGCTGAACATGTTAAACCTAATCTGGAATACAAAGGCTGTAGTATAAAACCTGATTATATTCATCCTTACTGTTAGCTTTATAACATTTAAAATCAAAGCGATACAGTTATATTTTTATAATGATGTTATAGCCTGTATTCGCAAATTTATTTTCATACAGCCAGTATTATGGTACTCGTCAAGTAATTCTGTAATAGGTTTGTTATAATTTCCCTTACCGCTAATCAACCAACTTCTCCCGACCTCTAGTGCCCCTTGGCCATAGAAATAAAAATAGCGGGGCACTCCTACCATTTTATCAAGTGCTTTATTGATCTGGGACAGATAGTAATTACATATCAAAACCTTAATATATCACATATTTGAAATTCAAAAGTAACTGTGCTTCCATATGTATTGGTTATATAATCCCACACATCAGCCTCTTGAAGGTTATTTTCTTTTATAAGCTCACCAATCCTTTCACAATGCTTCCTAATTACAAATTGGTGATTTTTATTGTCGTCCATTTTATACATATCAAAACGAAATATAATGGTTTTAAGACATTTTATAATTTCATTCATACAAAAAGCCTCCTTATTAATCACGAACAGCACTATAGATTGAATTTTTAACAAAAATTTTTCTGAGCAAGGAATAGTTGATATAACTATCCCTTGTTCTACAACCCGCTCATTTGACCAGCTTGCTCTCCATCACCCCTTGCTTGCCCTCCTCTTCACTGACCTGACTAAGCTTGGAGCGGGCCATTAGCAGGCCCATCTTGACCTCTTGCCAGACGTAGTAGTTTTTACCCGCCTCGGTGCTGAGGGTCAGGGTGGCATCGTTCTCCGACTTGGAGGTGATGGTGTGGCTGCCCGGTGTCACCTGCTTGAGGATGTAGGTGTGGGCCACGGTATCGCCGACCGCCACGCCATCCACCAGCAGCGGCATTTTGACGGCAGCACCGAAGGTCTCATTGCGATAGATATAGAGGTTGGCCGCATCCTTGGGCGCCACAAACTGCTTGGCCTGCGCATCTGCGGTGGCATCGGCCATGGGTACGGAAGCACAACCGGAAAGCAGCGCCGCCGACAGCAGGGCGGCACTCATCATTATTTGCCTGAACATAGTTTTTGTTTTTAGTGAGTTAACGGGAAATAAAGGGTCGCATGAGGCTTTATGGCCGGGCAATCACTCAAACCACCGCCGGTGTGACGGGATTCAATATTCCGACAATTAACCGGCATGGTGTGGCACTTTGACTGTGCTACGAGCCGCGGCATACTGCCCCGTCAAAGATGGGAGTCATTAATGTCTAAATGGATACCGACACTGCGCCGGATGGGGCGCTGGTTTTTGCGAAAAACGGCGCTGGCGCTGCTGACCAGCCTGCTGTTTATGATTTCGTTCACCCTGTTTCAATACGTATCGTGGTGGCCCGCACTGACCGAGGATACTTCCCTCCAATGGGGCGGCTTCTCCTCCAGTCATACCTTGGCTGAGCTGATCCCGGCCATGCTAGAATTCAGCGCCGTGCTCGCCTGTGTTTACTTACCCCTTTTTTTGCTGATACCCCGCCCGCTGTTGTTGCCGCTCTTTGCCGGACTCTGGTTGTGGCAAACCTATGACCTCGCCTTTATGACGGCAACCGCTTCGACCTGGCTGCCATACGAGATCATCTGGAGCTTTATCCTGCCCCACACCCACTGGCTGCTGCTCACGCTGCTGTCGCCTCTGCTGCTGATCCGCCATGCAGACAGCCGGCTATTTGCGGCGGCTCCAGCCAGCCAATCAGAAATGAGCCTCCATGCTGGCAGGCCGTAAGCAACGGGATCTTTCGATGACGCTTCGCTAATCGAACCTACACGATGACTCAAAGCAGCTTGAGGCGATGTAATTGATGGGTGGGTAAAGCAGAGAGGGGAAATCAGAAACCCGGCCGCCAGATGGGCGCGACGGCCGGGTGAATTGTAAAGAGTAGGGTGACAGGGAAAGGGATCAGCCTAGTCTAATCAACTCGATGGGGGCGTAGCGCTCACCGGAGTTTGCCAGCAGCACGCACTTCTCATGCTCCGCCTGATAGGGGGTCATGTGGTCGGTGTGGGCCTCTTTCAGAAAATCGACTGCGCCAGTGGCGGCAATCATCACGCGCTGACCCTGGTTCAGCACATTGCGGTTACGGTCATAGATCTTCATCTCATTCTCCTTTTCTTGTGTCCTGGCGGATGCGCAGGCGTCTGTCCAGGACAACGGCATTCAGCCTACGCCCCTGAAAAAAGGTGATTTATGTCACAGATCAAAAAAGGGGAGATAAGGGACTCACAGGTTCAAAAAGCGAGCATGGCCGCTTGGCCAGCGGTTGTCGCGCGAAGTAGCGCTGCCCTGCCCTTTTTGTCACCAAGGGCTCGAACCCGCCAGCGGTTGGGGTATATTGGTGGCCGATTAGCCAGTTTCATTCACCGTGGCCGCGCACGCGGGCCGCTGTTTCAACAAGATGGAGAGTGCTCATGAATCGCGATATCACCGCCCAGTTCATCAAGATGCTGACCAATCTGGATCACTGTCTGGCCAAGGCCGAGGCCCACGCCGCGGCGAAGCAGTTCAACGTGGACAACTTCTTCGGCGATCGGCTGATCGTCGATATGCTGCCGCTAGCCAAGCAGGTGCTGATCTGCTGCGATTCGGCCCGCACCGTGGTCGCCACCGCCAGCCACAGCGAGCTGCCGGCCATGGGCGATGAGCCCAAAACCATCGCGGATCTGCGCGCCCATATCGGCAAGACCATCACCTATCTGCAAGGCAAGCTGGACGCGGACTACAGCCAGTATGCCAGCGGCCGTTACGTGCCCCACTGGGCGGGCGGCAAGGGGATGGATGGCCATACCTGCGTCCACGAGTACGGCATTCCCAACTTCTACTTCCACCTCACCATGGCCTACGCCCTGCTGCGCCGCGCCGGGGTCGATCTCGGCAAGCGTGACTATCTGGGCGGGCTCAACCTGCAATAAGCGCTGCACGCCACAGGCGGCGAACAGATAGCAAAAGCCTGCCACGCGGCAGGCTTTTTTATATCGGGTGGTGCTGGGCTAGTGCGCAGAAAGGCTCCGCCCTAGAAGGGGCCGTTGCGCTCGCGCAGCTTGTCGGGCAGGCCGTCGTGATCCCCCAGCTCGCGCTCGGGCACGTCGTCCCAGTTCAGCTTGCCGAGGGTGATATTGCGCTCGGGATGCACGGCGTAGTGGATGCGGTTGTCCTCCCGATCGGTGTCGCCGATGCAGAGCAGGCGGACAGTCTCTTCGGTGTTGTTGATAAAGGCGTGGGCCAGCCCGTCACCGGCCTTGAAGCCGACCGAGTCGCCCGGTTGCAGCCGATAGAGCACGCCGTCGAGCCAGACATCGGGGGTGCCTTCCAGCACGTGAACAAACTCGTCCTCGGTCTTTTCGGCATGGGGCCAGCTGGTGCGATGGCCGGGCTCGACGATCTCGTGGTGGATGCCGATGCGGCTGAAGCCAAAGTGCTTGCCGAGGGCACAACCGCGCGACAGGGGCTCCTGACTGCCGGAGTAGTAGCGCGGCGTCTGCTCTTGCAGCTCGCTCCAGTGTTTGATGCAGGGGTGGCGATTCATCGTAATTCCTTATGCTGTGGGGGCGCTCAGAAAGGGCCGTTGCTTTCGCGCAGCCGGTCGGGCAGACCATCGTGATCCCCCATGTCGCGCTCGGGCACGTCGTCCCAGTGGCGCTTGCCGATCTGGCGGTTGTACTCGGGGTGCAGGGCATAGTGGATGCGGTTATCGGCGCGATCCCTATCCCCCACGCAGAGCAGCCGCACCGGCTCATCCGTGTTGTTGATAAAGGTGTGGGCCAGCCCGTTACCGGCCTTAAAACCGACCGAGTCGCCCGGTTGCAGCCGATAAAGCACGCCATCGAGCCAGACATCGGGCGTGCCTTCCAGCACGTGGACGAACTCGTCTTCGGTCTCTTCGGCATGGGGCCAGCTGGTGCGATGGCCGGGTGCCACCAGCTCGTGGTGAATGCCGATGCGGCTAAAGTCAAAATGCCGACCCAGCGCGCTGCCGAGGGACATCTGTTCCTGACTACCGGGATAGCATCCCGGCTCCGGTTCTTGCAGCTCGCGCCAGTGTTTGATGTTGGGGTGACGGGTCATAGCGATTCCTTTTCTATGAGGATGTGGTCACGGAAGGGTCATCCTAACTGCCAAAATGTGGGGGAGAAAAGCAGAAATCGGTCGGCCCGTTGCACAGCGGATGGTGTGGTGGCGGACTCGGCTACGGGCTGAGCGCCCTGCTGGCAAGGGCTGCGAGCCATTGGCGGCGGCCCGCCAACGGGCCAATAAAAGAGGGAGCCACTGGCTCCCCTCTCGATGATGTCGGTGCTTACTTGCCAAGATTGTCGGCCAGCTGCTTGGCACGATTGGCCGCCCACTGGTCGATCATCTTCTCCATCTCCCCGGCGGTGATGGGCTCATCCTTGTGGGTGGTATCCGTGCTCTCGCGGGCATCCATCACCCGTACCAACAGCTTGCCGCTTTGGGAGTCGAGCAGTTGGGCCATGCTGCCCACCTTGAGCAGATAGGGCTCCTTGCCGATCACTTCGCGGGTGACGTTGATGGCGATCTTGGCGGGCAACAGGTCACGCAGCTTGGGGTCGGGGCGGGTCAGGTCGAAGTTGGTGACGGCGGCCTGGATCCGCATGACTTTCGGGCCGGGGGCGGTGGCAATCTTGACGCCCTGCTTGATCAGTTCGCTCTGGAACTTGTCGTGGTAGTAGCGGCCAATCTGGTTCTGTGCGTTGGCGGTCAGCAGATACCACTGACCGTTCTCCTGACGAATAAACTGCAGCGGATCGAGCAGCACCTCATTGTATTGGCGCAGATCAGCACCCGGCTCCTTGTAGACCCGCTGATTGGGGTTGCTCTCGTTCGGCTGGAAGGCGCTGAAGGGGACAGTTTGCAGCGACTGCAAGCTGTAGGAGACCTGATTCTTGACAGCGCAGCCGCCCAGAAGGGCCGCCGCCACGGCAACCATCACGACCTTTTTCATATTTGCTCCTGCATTTTACTGTTTGTTTTTGCTGTGGATTTCGCACCAAATGGCTGGAGAACCCGTGCCGGATGCAGCCAATGTCACAGACAAATAACCTATTCATCACCTTCCCACAAGGGACAGATCAGGATTGTTCAGCTCACATCCAAGTTGTCACAATTGCGGAACTTTTGTACAGGATCAGCCAGGGTATGAGCGGCAGTCTGGCGAGGGTTCGGTTGTTTAATCCGGCTACTTGGGCTGCGGAAAGCGCTCAGTTTTTTCAAACGATGGGGGCCCGTGAGCGGCGTGAGTTGAACGGGGGAATGCCCTGGAACGCGAGATGACCGATCATCAGCCATCTTGCGCAAACTTGCCTGCCGCCGGACAAGCGGCAGGCTCATTCATCAGTTATCGAGATCCCAGGGGCACTGCTTGACCAGCCCCTCTTTGCCGCTGGCGACGATCGCCTGCTGCACCATCCGTTTGTAGCGATTCTTGATATGGGCGGGCAACGCGGGCACCAGCAGCCGCTCGTCGAACTCCGGCAGCGGGCGATCCGGCAGCACCGCCTGCTCCTGCGGGCTGAGGGGCGGCCGGGAGGCCATATTGCTGGCCGAGATGGTGGGTGTGCCCACCAGCATCTGGCGTTGCAGCGGTGCGCTCAGCAGAAAATCCACAAGCAGGTAGGCGGCCTTGAGCCGTGCGGGATCATCGCCAACATGGCGAGCGATGGAGATCGCATCGAGGGCATAGATAGCCCCCTCCTGCACCATGGCGATCCGCCACTGCTGCTCGTTCTGCTTGTTGCACGCCACCAACTCCAGCCCCCAGGTGGTGGCAAAGGTCTGCTGGCGCAGATCCTCACAGCGGTTGGCCTGATTGAACCAGAAGCCGCGACTGGCTCGCAGCCGCTGCGAGAGTTGCTGCTCCACCTCTTGCTGCAAGGTCTTGTCGGCCAGCATCTCGCCACTGGCAAACAGGGCGGGCGACTTGCCCAGCGAGAGCAGCACCGAAAAGAGCAGCGGCTCGAACTGGTCGCAGAACTCGGCAAACTGGCCCGGCGGCGAGCTGTTGGCGAGCACCTGCCAACTGGTGGGCGCTTGCGGCACCTGCTTGCTGTCATAGGCGAGGCTGAACATGGCATAGGAGAAGGGTACCGAGTAATTGCGCTCCCCCTGCTTGTCATACTCGGTGTTCTTGAGGGCGGGCTTCACCTCGGCGTAGTGTTGCAGGCGGCTGAAATCGATGGGGAGCAGCAGCTTGAACAGCGGCTGGTGATGGGCCTTGTAAAAGTAGCTGGTCGGCAGCACCACATCGGCGCTGCGGGTGCGCAGGGCGCGGTAGACGCTGTCGAAATCGGTCAGCAGCGGCTCGATCCGGCTGACCGTCGCCTCCACCCCATGGGCTTTGGCATAGTCGGCAAACTGTTGTTCATAACCCGCTGGCAGATAGCCCCACTCCAGCAATTTGAGCTGAACCGGGGCCGCCAGCGCCGGGGTCATCCCCAACAACCAGCAAAGAGGCAGTAGACGCATGACCGGGCACTCCTGACAGGTAAACCTTGTTGGAGTATAGGCCCATGCGCCGACTCGTCAGGCCACCAGCTCGGCCCCCATGCTCGCCAGAATGGAGAGGCTGACCACCGCAAACAGCACGCCGGTCACCAGATTGAGCGGCCGCTGCACCCGCAGCAGCAGGCGCTGGGCGCGATCGGTGGAGAGGCTCCACGCCAGCAACCCGAACCAGCAGAGGGAGATGATGAAGAGCTCGCCCACCAGCAGGCTGCGGGTCATTCCGTCCACCTCTGGCGTCACCATGGCGGCCAGCAGACCGATAAAGAACACCAGCGCCTTGGGGTTGAGCAGGTTGGTGGCAAGGCCAGTGCGCACGCCCCTGCCCCAGCCGCGCAGCTCGTTGGCGGCGCTGGCCATCAGGGTACTGCTCTGTTGGCGAGCCGCCATCAGAGCACCCCACCCCAACCAGCCCAGATAGAGGGCGCCGCAGCACTTGATCACCATAAACAGCAGCGGGTGGCTGGCGATCAGCATGCTGATCCCGGTCAGGCTCAGGGTGGCGTGCACCATGATCGCCAGCGAGATGCCCAGCGCCGCGCCAAGGGCGGTCGGCCGGTGCAGGCTGGTACGCAGGATCAGGGCGAAATCGGGGCCGGGGCTGGCCAGTGCAATCAGGTGCATCAGGCCGAGAGTAATGAACAGATTGGTCAGCATAACAACTCTCGCTTTAACGACGGAGAGCCAGCATGGCGGATCAGCGGGGGGCGCGGCTTGTAAAAGATTGCATCTGGGCACGAAATTCGGCAGGTGTCAGACCGAATGCCTGGCGAAAGCCGTGGTGGAAGTGACTCTGATCGAAAAAGCCAACCGCCAGCGCCACCTCGCTCACCGCCATCCCGCTCGCCAGCAGCCGCTTGCCCTGCTCCAGCCGCAGCCGTTTCAGCCAAGCGTAGGGGGTCATGCCGCTACGCTTCTTGAACTGGCGCAGGAAGGCGAAACGGTCGAGCCCGAGCAGCCCCGCCAGCTCTTCCAGCGAGTGGGGCTCGTCGAGGGCGGCCATCAGGTAGTCGCGCAGGAATCGCAATTGGGGATCCGCCAGCTGGTGTACCTCGGGCGCCAGTTGCAGCAGCTCCCCGAGCAGGGCAAGCAGCTGCCCCTCGATCAGCAGGCCATCAGCCTGCGGGTTGTCGAGGTAGCTGTGCAGTTGGGCAAAGCCCTGATAGAGGTCGGGGCGACTCTGCAATCCCTTGTCGAAGAAGGGTTCCGGCTGCTCCGGCAGCCAGAACGCCAGCTGCTGCGGATCGATGGCGAAGACCCGCACTTCGTACCCTTCCGGTAGCAGGCTGAGGCCGTCGTGCACCTCGTCCGGGTTGACGGTAGAGAGCACCCCGCGCACCAGGGTGTGGCTGTTTCCTTTGTGGATAAACTTCTGGCCACCCCGCTGCACCAGCCCGATATGGTAGTCGAGATGGACATGGCGGCCGTAGCTGAACGCCCTGTGATGGGAGTGTGACAGCTCGACCCCCGGCAGAAGCGGGGATTGCCAGTAGCGGATCAGGGAATCAGTGGTACTCATGGGCTATAGATACACCGCAAGCAAGCCGGGGAGCTTGTAGATTATTGCACGCATCCCCCTCTCAACGCCCCCACAGCCGTGGGGTCGACTCCACCAGCGAGGCGAGCGGCACCTGCTCCACCACCTGGCGCATACGTGCAGCCAGCTCGGGGTTGCTATCCCCCAGCGATCTGGTCAGCACGATATGCACCTGCAGCGGAGTGACCGGCAGGTAGATGAGGCGGGTCGCCGCAGGGAGCCTGTCGCGAAAATGGTTGGCGGAAATATCGTTGGAGAAGAGCGCAGCATCGATGCGCCCGCGCAGCAACTTCTGCATGTTGCCATGCTCCCAGCTGAGCTGGGAGAGGGTGTCGATATGGATCTGCGGATGCTGCAAGAGCGGCGGCACGATCGCCTGACTCGACCAGCCGATGGTGGTGCCGAAGAGATCTTCCTGCCGTTCGACCGCATGAAGTCGCGATGGTACCAGTACCACCAGCACCGGCCGCAGCAGCAACAGGTGGGGGTCGATATAGCGAAAGTGACGAGCACGCTCGGGACTGTAACTCAGCAGCGGAGTCAGATCGCACACCCCGGTCTCGAGGTTACTGAGCAGCCGCGCCACATTGAGCCCCTGCCACTCGATGGTACGCCCGATCGCGGGTTCGATATGGTGGCGAAAGTAGTCGATCACCGGCCCGGAGACCTTGCCCTGCTGATCGATGGTGACCAGCGGCGCCAGCTGGAAGACACATCCCCGCAGTGGCGCGTTGGCCGCCACGGCCTGGCTGATGGTCATAAGAGGGAGAAGAAGTGCAGATAGCAGTAATACCAAACGCGTGCCCGAACGAGAGATGCCCATAGGTGCCGACCCGATGCCCTGATAGCCATCAGCATGGCACAAGGCAAAGGGGCGGGCTATCCGCTCCCGCCGCGCTTCGACCTCTTGCCCCCCCAACTCCCATGACCAATGGGCCCCCGTTTTATTGTGGTGAAAATCAATAATTCCGCGGCTTTGATGGATTTTGGTCTCTTGAGATATAGTGCGGCCCCATTCATTAAACCGGCGGGTGAGCGCCCCGCCGGACAGGTAGATTCATGAGACTGTTTTTGCTGTTGTTGTCGTTGTTTGCCACGACTGTAAGTTCTGATGAAAAGCCGCGCCTGCCCTATTACGACTGGAGTCGCTGCCCGTTTGAGGGTTGTACCTATCAGACATGGACCACCAAGCAAGAGGTGATCGTCAGAGCCGAGCCATCCCTGACGGCCAAAGCGCTGTTCCGGCTACCCCGCGGCCAGCAGGTGGAAGGGCTGACCGGGGTCGTCATTACCGAACAACCGGGGATCGTCGAGATACTTAGATCGGTCAAGCTGGGCTACAGCAAAGAGGGAAAAGGGCCACTGTTGAATATGAAGGCAGGGGAAACGCTTTATATCCTCGGCGGACTGGGCGAAGGCAATAGCCTGTTCTGGTACAAGGGCAAAACCTACATTCTCGATTATGACTATGCGCGCAAAGAGATCAGATACGGCCGGTCACCGCAGAACCAGTGGTGGGTAAAAATTCGGGACAAGCAGGGGCGTGAGGGTTGGGTTGCCGAAGCCGACAACTTCGCCCATATGGATCGCTTCGAGTAATAACGACAGCCTGCCCCAGCTAGGGGGCAGGCTGTTGATGAGAGTTACTGCCCGGGTTGCAGCTTCATCTCCTGCAGATACTCCTGCACCTGGGTTTTGTAATCCGCCTGATAGGAGAACTTGGTGCTGTCGCACGCCGCAATCAGGTTCACCGCGGTGCAGAACAGAGTAGCCGCCAGCAGCCCCTTGCCAAGCCACTGCGGGTAACGACTGCTCCAGCGCACCAGCAACAGCAGCATCGGGAACAGGGCATAGGGGAAGATCAGCATCAGGTGCCAGTAGTTGAAGATAATGGGCGAGAGCGCCGCACTCACCAGCACCGCCAGCACCGCCGCCAGCGCATAGAGACCGAGCCAGCTCTCGCCACTCACCTCGGACCGATCACTGCGCAGCAGGCGCGGTTTGAGTTCACGCCACAGCTGCCAGTTGGCCTTGGCTGCCAGCAACACGGTCGCCGCGCCTACCCCGTAGATCACCACCCGCCACAGCCAGACTGCCGCCATCTGCAGGTATTCGTGGCCTGCCAGCCAGATGAACTGGGTGTCATTGACCAGCTTGCTGGCAAACAGCCAGGAGCCGTAGCGCAGCCAGTAGAGCACTGATTTCAACACCGGATAGACATGCACCAGCCCCCAGCCGATATAGCGCTGGCGCGCCTCGGGATCGACGTTCTGGGTGATGTGGCTGTTGCTCATCACTTCCATGGCGTAAGGGATCAGGGAGGCACCGATCAGCAGGGTAGCCACCACCACCCCGCTCCAGCTCACCTTGAGAATGCGGCGCCAGAACAGATAGGTGGACATTACCGCCAGCAGCGGCCAGGAGTAGTGCAGCTGCATCGCCATGCCGATAGCCAGCAGGTGAACAATCATGTGCCAGAAGGAGGCCCGCTCGCGCATATGCCAGGCAGACCAGCAGTGCATGGCCGAGAAAAGGAACAGATAGGAGGGGTTGTAGAGCAGACTCTCGTACTGAAACCAGGGGTTGAGCCAGCAGAGCACCAGAAACAGCAACCGCGCATTACCCTTCGATACGGGGTCAACAAACACCTGACGGATCACCGCATCAAACAGCAGGAATCCGACCAACCGCATCGCCAGCAGCAGCACCATGGGAGCGTAAGGTGAATCCCACAGCAGCAGCGGCCCGCCGATCAGCCAGGCCGACAAGCTGCCCGGTACATTGCCCACCGCACTCGCCGCATTGCCATAACTGAGCCAGACCCCCTCATAAGCCCCAAGGTAACCCTTGTAGAGCATCTGGGTCTGATCGCCGGTGAGGAGTTGCAACTGGAAGAAAATCAGGGAGACCAGCAGCCCCCCACCAAGGCCCAGATAAAACAACCCTTTGGATCCGCTCCTCTTTTGTAATTCGTTCAATCCCTGTGGCTCCTGTTATGTAGGGTTCTTGCTATTCATCGAGGCAATCCATCTGACGAAGGTCTGCTCGAACTCGTTCATATCCAGCGAATTGATATCCTGACTGGTCAGCGACTTGGAAAACAGCGTCATGGCATCCCGGGTATTGGGGTGCCACTCAGCGTAGTTTTCGCCTCCCCCGCCCAGATCCGGGTTATAGAGTCCCAGGATCGGCAAGTTCAGCCCCGCCGCGATATGCACGGTGGCGGTATCCACCGACACCAGACCAACCGAGTGACGCAACTGGGTAAAAAGCCCGCCAAGCGATGGCGCCTCTGGCGACAGCAGGATCCGTGCTGGCTCGCTGGCTTTATCGCGCAATGTGGCGACCTCCTGCTCCATCCCTGGCGGGAAAAGCAGGCAGAGGGTTTGCTGGCAATGGGCCAGCATCAGCTCCAGCATGCGGGCAATCATCTCCGGCCGCAGACGGCGGGCACCGCCACTGCCATACGGGTTAAAAGCGATCACCTGTTGCGCGGCAGGCCACCATGCTGCCAGATTTTGCTCCCACTCGGGACTATGGGGGATCACATATCGGGTATCGGGATCGTGAATCCCCATGCTGTCCAGCAGCGCCGCAAACTTGTCGGCGAAGTGACGACCAGCAGTGCGCTCGCCAAGCTTGATATCAATGGAAGCCAGCGCATCATCCATGCCCGCAATGTGACAGGCATCGACCTGATTCAAAAAGTAGATATCTTTCATCTTCAACGACTTGCCAAGATGAACCAGATATCCGACCCGCCCAAGAGAGTGCGCCAGCGCTTTAAGCTCGCCATAAGCCGGGCGCTTGGGTATCTCGATGACCCGATCAGCTCCCAGATGATCGCGAAATAGCGGGGCCATGGCATGAGTCGTCACGACCCACACTTCCCGCCCAGGCTGGGCCCGGCGAATTTCCCGTGCAACCCAGGAGGAGACTATGGCATCACCCAGCTTGGCATCCCAACGAAGCAGCACCACTTTGCCACAGCCATCGTCAGCCGGACGACTGCGCGCTCGGTCAAACAAAAAAAGCCCCACTCGACGACGAACTGTGTCACGCGCTAGTTGTAGCTTATTAATCAGCCCCATGGAGACCTCAGAATAAAAATATAGGGGAGCAGAATACCAAGATATCGAACAGATTGGCAGCACTCTCCCAACCCACTCGATGCTCACAGTGAAAATAGAAGGCTTCTTTATAATATCCCCCAAAACGCATACTTCTGGGAAATAGAATTACTTAAAAATTTCATTATATACATTAGTAACGATAGTAAGCTGTCAGTTTTTTAAATATTGCCAATCCAATTAACTGCCCATCTCAATGACTCATATATAAATTTATCACCAATCCCCCAAACAAAAAAACCACCTTCATTAACTTTACTGCCATGATTATTTAGTCAGGCCTAACCTCTCTACTCTCAACTATAATCCTTTCATAAATATGATAAGAACGTAGAATACTAGAATATTAAGTTGAAAAATGCTATAGTTTCCAAATAGCCTATGAGAGCCACTATTAATATGAACCTCAAAATTTACATTATCAGTCTTGAAAAAAATAAAGAACGCCAGCACCTCATTACAAAAAGGATGATGCAACTTGGTCTGGATTTTGAGTTTTTCTTTGGCGTGGATGGTTCATTACTAACCCAGACTGAACTCTCTCAGGTAGACCAACAATATTGCCGCACGCATTTTAAACATGAAATGAACCCATCTGAAGTTGGATGTGCAATGAGCCATATTCGCATCTATGAAAAAATGATCTCAGACAATATACATCATGCTCTAATTTTAGAAGATGATGCTTATGTTCTTTCATGCGTACCAGATATTCTATCATCTATAATGCAGCGATCTAATTTTGATATGCTATATCTATTCCACGGAAAAGCCAAACGCTGGCCATTGTCACATAAACTACCACACGACTACCGTTTGGTCAGGTACAGATCGCCATCCAAAAACTCTAAGAGATGTATTATAGGTGCGGTTGCTTACCTCCTATCCATCAATGGGGCAAAAAAACTTCTCAACCATGCCTATCCAATAAGAATGCCGGCAGATTATCTTACCGGATTGATACAAAAAAATAGGCTTATAACATATGGCATTGAGCCTAACTGTGTGGATACGGGTCATCTTGATACAACTATACCAAATAGAAACTATGGTTCACATATCGAGAATAATGAAAAATGAAAATCTCTTTTCTTATTAATAGTCTAGATATGGGGGGTGCTGAAAAAGTACTACTCACATATGTTCAGGCATTATCCAGACTTGGATTATATGATATTTCGGTTATCACAAACAAACCATCAGCCTCAAAAATACAGGCCAAGATGGAGGAGTATGCGAATTGTCATTCAATATTTAGTCTCGATGAATACAATAATACGAACCCAATTATTAAAGTATATAAATCCATAAAAAGACGGATTATG
This sequence comes from Aeromonas aquatilis, assembly GCF_054052405.1. Taxonomy (NCBI): domain Bacteria; kingdom Pseudomonadati; phylum Pseudomonadota; class Gammaproteobacteria; order Aeromonadales; family Aeromonadaceae; genus Aeromonas; species Aeromonas aquatilis. Next base: position 87,371 of record NZ_JBSTYP010000009.1, read on the forward strand.
CTCCATCTTTTTTTAAAAAAGAAAGATGTTATAATCGATTTTTTAGATTGCGACTTCGACAGATATATAAAATCCTTCAAGCAAAAAAAAATAACGTATCTTCACTCCAGCTTCCAGCATCTTATGAGAAGGAAAAAAAATATCGCTGAACGCTGCAATATATATGATGCAATCATTACTATTTGCCAAGATATGCATGCTGAGATCCATAGTTTTTCTCCTCAATGGATCGATAAGGCCCATATCATATATAACCCCTTCAATTTCGAAGACCTGAAAAATAGCAGTATTGACTACTCACTGCTAACAGAGTCCACACTGAATATATTGAATGGCGAATATATACTCACCGTATGTCGACTAAATGAAGAAACCAAAGATATAGCTACCTTGTTAGATGCTTACTATCTGGCTAGAAAACAAGGCTGCAATCAAGACTTGGTAATTATTGGAGATGGCCCCGATAAAGTTAATCTTGAGCAGAAAGCAGCAGCATTAAATTTGGAAAAATATATTATTTTTATTGGGGAGTGTGAAAATCCATATGTATGGATGAAGCATGCCCAAAAATTTGTATTGAGCTCTAAAGATGAAGGCTTTGGCTTAGTCATAGTAGAGGCGTTATATTTAAATGGTAACGTTATCTCTAGCGATTGCTACATAGGTCCCAGTGAAATATTACAACGTGGCATGCTTGGCGAACTCTTTGATGTAGGAAATAAACAGGCTTTATCTCATCTCCTGAATCAACCATCAACTCGGCTGCCATTACAGGATGGTCAGTTAGATATTTATCGTGCTGATAACTCTGCCCTAATGCTGCATAAATTAATATCAGGTATATCAAATGCTATCAATTAGTCAGCTGTTTTATAGAAATATTGTTAAGATACATAGAGGAAATTATTTTGATTGCCTCGGAAGAATGCGCTTATGTCAATTGACAATAAAAGGTAACAACAACATTGTCAATATATCAAAAAATACGAAAATGCGCAGATGTAAAATAATAGTAACCGGTAATAACAATAGTGTTAATATTGGCGAGGGATGTGATTTACACAACACCACAATCCATATTGATAACGTTGGCGGTAAAATAGTAATAGGTAGTTGCTCCAGTATTGCCGGCGCAACGATAGTATCATACGAACCTCACGAAATAAATATTGGCTCAGACTGTATGCTGTCTTATGGGATAGAAATACGTAATACTGACTCACACAAAATAATCAATGTTGACTCTGGGGAATGGCTTAACCAAGGAAGGCCTATCTATATAGAATCACATGTGTGGCTGGCTGCGCGTTGTACTATATTAAAGGGAGCACATATTGGTCATGACTCTATCATTGGAGCAAATAGCGTAGTTTCAGGTAAGATACCATCTCATGTAATAGCTATAGGACAGCCAGCCAAAATAATTAGAGAAAATGTATCATGGAATAGAGAATCTGTTATTCCAAATAAATAGGGCCTCTAGCAAGGCCCCATCTTACGCCTTAACATTCAGCTTCTATATCTCTAACCAAGGTCGCAAACAACAGAGAGAATAAGAAGATATATAGGGTTTCTTTTTGTTCCAATGGCACATCGGTCAAACCGGATACCAAATATGCAGATGATAAATATATACCTAACAAACCAAACTGTTCTCTCATAAATATGGGAGATACTAATAAGATCATCATGGGGATAAATCCCACAAGCCCTCGCATCACCAACTGATTTAGGTATTGATTGTGGGCATGTGGCATACCTAAACCACCATCCCCCACTAGTAAAATAGGATTGACCTTGTGCTCAGAGACTTGCTGTTTTTTTAGTCCATCAATACCATCCTTGCCAACCCCAATGAATGGATATTCCAAAAAACCTAGCCATGCACTTTTCCATACGACAAGACGCAACCCTATAGACGTTTGATAATTTCCTTGCTCCATTTTGATAAAATCATATTTTACATCATCCACCCGCTGGATTAATATCCTCGAGTTATAGCTAAACGCAACAAACAAAATAATTACACCAGGGAGTATCAATCTTATATTTTTAACAAGAAGAGCCATATTAAAAAATAAATACACAGCCGTAACCACGGCTAATGACAACCATACACCGCGACTCTGAGACAAATATATCGCTATTAATGATAGTCCAGCCCCTATTATAGTGATAAATTTCTTGGTGGCAGCTGTACTTTCATTAAAAAGAACATGCAGATTTAGAATAAAAATAACTAACGCCCCCTGAGCAAAAAGAATGGCGTTTGTATATCCCTCAACACGCACAACTCCTTTACTTGCCTCCACGATAGCTAAAGACCCTACGACCCAGCCACCGGCAATGACACCATATATGGCATAACTTTTTATCAATGCTGTTTTAGGTACAAAAAAGACAAAGGCTGTTAAAAAAAGTGTGATTCTGACAAGCGCGCTATCTTCCCCATGTGATAGCCTATTGAAAATCATCACAATTCCATACAGTAGTATGGTCTTTAATAAGACGCCACAGCCATTATTTAACGCAGTATTTTTTTTATTACAAGTAAAGTTAATCAACCCCAATATAATGGAAATAACAACAAGAATAGATAAATAGCTATGGCCTCTTGCTGAAGCATATAAAAAACCGAAAGCAAAAAATATTGTTAGTGCGAAAAAATATTCTGTAACCTTCTCAATACTCGAGTTAACTGTCATGTGCCATTCCGACGAAAAATATAATTCCCGCGAATTTTGCGCCACAGTCCAAACACATCTGTGCGGGGAAAGATGGCGATCCGGCGGATCTGGAAAGGGTCCTGGTGCATTGCTTTGGGGCCACTATTGGTAGCGACGGCAAAACGATACCCGGCGGCGATAGCCTGCTCCTTGGCACTCTCGTTCATATCTCCGTAAGGGTAGGCGAACGAGAGCAACGAATGACCAAGCAGGGCCTCCAGTTGGCGTTTATTCTCCTGAATTTCATGGGCTTGCTGTTCGGGTGTGAGCTTGCTCAAGCGGGGGTGAGTCAGAGTATGACCACCAATTTCCACATGACCGCTGGCGGCCAACGCCTTGACATGCTCACCACTCATCAATGAGACCTTGGTATCCGGATTGGTCGGATGCTCCACATCCCAACGGTTATAACCTTCGCCGGTGACCACGTACACCACTGCTTTGTAACCATATTTTTCCAGCAGCGGCAGCATGCGGGTCAGATTGTCCTGATAGCCGTCATCGGCGGTGATCATCAGGTACTTCTTGCCGTATTGCAGACGGTGGATAAAGCCTTTGTCCGCCAAATCGCGGAAAGTCAGGGTTTCGTAGCCTAGCCACTTCATCAGTCGCAGATGCTTCTCGAACATGGTGATCGGCATCCAGGTGCCATGCACCCCTTTCTCGCTATCCTGCTCGATAAAACGGTGGTACATGATGACGGGCATCTCGCGGCGCAGGGTTTCGACTACGGCATCCTGATAGATGGTTTCGAGGCCAGATACTACCTCCTGCAAGCCATACTCATCCTGAATGCGTTGGCGAATGACTTCCGGCACCGTCTTGCTGGCCAGGGCGGGCTCGATTTCTCCCTTAAGGGCAGCAAAATCGATAGCCAGATCCTTGGGGCCGATATCGCCGAAGTTGCTCGCCAGAGCATCATCCAGATTCTGTTCGGTCACCAGACCAATGGCCCTGGCTTCACCAATAGCAAAAGCGGGCCGGCCACACAGCAGTGCCTCCATCGCCACCCGACCAGCGCCGATCACCAGATCGCAACTCGCCAGCAGCCCGGGCACATCATCGACATAGCCAACAAACTCGGCGCGTCCTTCGAAACGGGCAAAGCGCTCCGGTACCTTGGTACCGCTGACAATCCGCACCTTGTATGCATCGAGGTCGAGCACTTCATCGAGCAAGCGGTAACAGAGCTCCCCTTTGGGGCCGCTCAGGCGCCCGATGATGGCAATCACCGGCTTTGGGTTGTCCGGCGCTGGCACAGGCTGGAATTTGTCGGTTTCGATACCGTTGCGCAGCACCTGCACTATCGCGGGATCGACCCCCAGATTGTCGACTATCTGATGGGCAATATCTTCACAAACGGCAACCGCCCGATAGCCGAGAGCATGGAAGGCTTTGCGCGAAGCGTGCACCGGCTGGCGACCATGAACCGTAGTGATCATCGGGGTGCCAGTCAACTTGCAGGCCACATAACTGCTCCAGCCGGAGGCGCGGGAGTGAGCATGCACCAACTGAATATGATGCTTCTTGATGAGGTAGATGAGGTAGAAGACGTGCCAGAAGCGGCGCAGAATGCTGCGCTTATTGAATCTCAGCTTGAAGACGGGGCCAAGCGTCGGCTTGGTCAGGGTATCTGACACATAAAAGACATTGTGACCACGCCGGGTCAGTTCGTTACCGACCGTGGTGGCATAGACCTCAGCTCCCGTTACCTCGAGCTGGGAGAGTGCCATCAATATATTCATCGCGCGGTTACCCGGTAGAGAAGAGAGGAACGGCAAGCAGCCACAGAGACCAGAAACCGGAAGCAGGCGAGTGCCCACTTCCGGTTTTGCGCTCAAACTGCCGCGTTGTGCTCACCCGTTAGCGGTTGAGCCAGGCCATGTAATCCGCTACCCCTTCGGCAACGGTTTTGAACTCGGCGTCATAACCCACGCTGCGCAGCTTGGTCATATCAGCCTGGGTGAAGCTCTGGTAGCGGCCCTTGAGGTGATCCGGGAAGGGAATGTACTCAATGGCTCCCTTCTGATGATGCTTGATCACCGCTTCGGCCACGTTCTGGAATGGCTCGGCACGGCCGGTACCACAGTTGAAGATGCCGGAGTGCTGCGGGTTCTGCCAGAACCAGAGGTTTACCTTGCAGACGTCGTCGATATAGATGAAGTCACGCATCTGACCACCGTTCGGGAAGCCATCGCAACCTTCGAACAGCTTGGGATTCTCGCCCTTCTTCACCTGGGTATTGAGGTGGAAGGCAACGGAAGCCATGGAGCCTTTGTGCTGCTCGCGCGGGCCGTAGACGTTGAAGTACTTGAGGCCGACAACCTGAGAGTTGATCTCCGGCATCCAGCGACGCACGTACTGGTCAAACAGCTGCTTGGAGTAGCCGTAGACGTTGAGTGGCTGTTCGAACTTGGGATCTTCGATGAAGTTGTCGTTGCGGCCACCGTAGGTCGCAGCAGAAGAGGCGTAAATGAACGGGATTTCACGCTCGATACAGTAGTGGAACAGATCCTTGGAGTACTCGTAGTTGACCTCCATGATGAACTTGCCGTTCCACTCGGTGGTGGCAGAGCAGGCACCTTCGTGGAAGATCACCTCGATGCCGTTGTCCCACTCTTCAAACTCGTCACCGGAGACGATGCGAGCCTGAAACTCGTCTTTGTCCATGTAGTCAGCGATGGTCAGATCGACCAGGTTGACGAACTTGGTGCCGTCGGTCAGGTCATCAATGACCACGATATCGGTCCGTCCTTGAGCGTTCAGCTGCTTGACCAGATTGCTGCCGATAAAGCCAGCACCGCCAGTTACTACGATCATGGAGTTTGCCTCTCGTACGTTGATGGCTACATGTGACTGCTTGTTAAAGCTGTGTATAGTGAGCCAATTTGAAATTGCCGAAAAGTTTATCACGGGCCGCTCGGGGATTCGACCTTGTTCAAAATGCCCCGAGCGGAACCTGTTGGAGGAATGAGTGATGAAAACCAGAGACAGGATCATTCACAGCGCGACCGAGCTGTTCAACGATCAGGGTGAACGCAACATCACCACCAACCATATTGCGGCGCACATGGGCATCAGCCCGGGCAACCTCTACTACCACTTCCGCAATAAAGAAGACATCATCCACTCCATCTTCGACCAGTATGCCCGTCACCTGAGCGAGAGCTTCGTGCCGACCCGCAACCGTGAAATCACCCTGCAGGATCTGATGGGTTATCTGGATGCCATCTTCTATCTGATGTGGCAGTTCCGCTTCTTCTACGCCAATCTGCCGGACATCCTGAGCCGTGACGAACCGCTGCAACAGAAGTACCTCAAGGCCCAGGAGCAGATGCGCTCCTCCGTGGTCGCCCTGCTCAGAAGCCTGCGCGAAGGGGGCATCATAGATGTCAGCGATGAAGACCTGCCGGATCTGGGCCAGACCATCAAGATGGTGGTGACCTGCTGGATCCCGTTCCAGATTGCCCAGGCCCCCAACACCCGCATCACCAAACCGCTGCTCTATCAAGGCGTGTTGAAGGTGCTGTTCCTGCTGCGTCCCTATGTGCAACCCCAGGTTGCCGGACAGATCCAGCAACTGGAACAACACTACCGCCAGCTGGCCCAACCAGTTGGGTGAGATCTGTTTCACATTTGTTGAATATCAGCACAATCATTTGAATTTACCGCAACAGATTGCAGTAAAATGTCGCCCTCTGTTGATACGCAGCTGAAATAGCCAATAAGGATCGAGGATGTCTAACGGATTCTATCGTCACCTGACCGAGCAACTGAACCAGGTGCAAGCTGAAGGGTTGTACAAGCAGGAGCGCATCATCACCTCCGCCCAGCAGGCCAGCATCGCCGTCGGCGGTGAGCAGGTACTGAACTTCTGTGCCAACAACTATCTGGGACTGGCCAACCACCCGGATCTGATCGCCGCCGCCCATCAGGGACTCGACAGCCACGGCTTCGGCATGGCCTCGGTACGCTTCATCTGCGGCACCCAGGATCAGCACAAAGCGCTGGAGCAGAAGATGTCTGCCTTCCTCGGCACCGAAGACACCATCCTCTACTCCTCCTGTTTCGATGCCAATGGCGGCCTGTTCGAGACCCTGTTCGGCGCCGAAGATGCCATCATCTCCGATGCCCTCAACCACGCCTCCATCATCGACGGCGTGCGGCTGTGCAAGGCCAAGCGCTATCGCTACGCCAACAACGACATGGCCGAACTGGAAGCCCAGCTCAAGCAGGCTGATGCCGATGGCGCCCGCTTCAAGCTGATCGCCACCGACGGTGTCTTCTCCATGGATGGGGTCATCGCCGACCTCAAATCCATCTGCGATCTGGCCGACAAATACGATGCGCTGGTGATGGTGGATGACTCCCACGCTGTCGGCTTTATCGGTGAAAACGGTCGTGGCACCCACGAATATTGCGGCGTGATGGATCGGGTCGACATCATCACCGGCACCCTGGGCAAGGCGCTCGGCGGCGCATCCGGCGGCTATACCTCCGGCAAGAAAGAGGTGATCGACTGGCTGCGTCAGCGCTCCCGTCCTTACCTCTTCTCCAACTCGCTAGCCCCCTCCATCGTTGCCGCCACCATCAAGGTGATCGACATGCTGGCGGAAGGTCACGACCTGCGTGCTCGCCTGAAAGAGAACAGCCGTTACTTCCGCGAGCGGATGAGTGCCGCCGGCTTCACCTTGGCAGGCGCCGACCACGCCATCATTCCGGTGATGCTGGGGGATGCCAAACTCGCCTCCGAAATGGCAAGCCGCATGCTGGCAGCCGGCATCTATGTGGTGGGCTTCTCCTTCCCGGTCGTGCCCAAGGGTCAGGCGCGCATTCGCACCCAGATGTCTGCCGCCCATACCCGCGAGCAGCTGGACAAGGCGATCGACGCCTTTATCCGCATCGGCCGTGAACTCGGCGTTATCTGACTTGAATCAAGGGGCCGGCGCCCCTTTTTTCTGCATTCATATTGAAGGAACAGCCATGAAAGCACTCTCCAAACTGCACAAAGAGGTCGGCATCTGGATGACGGATGTGCCGGCTCCCGAGCTCGGCCACAACGACCTGCTGATCAAGATCCGCAAAACCGCCATCTGCGGCACCGATATCCATATCTACAACTGGGACGAGTGGTCCCAGAAGACCATTCCGGTACCCATGGTAGTCGGCCACGAATATGTCGGCGAAGTGGTCGCCATCGGTCAGGAGGTGCGCGGCTTCGCCATCGGCGATCGGGTCTCCGGTGAAGGGCATATCACCTGCGGTCACTGCCGTAACTGCCGCGCTGGCCGCACTCACCTCTGCCGCAACACCATTGGCGTTGGCGTCAACCGCCCGGGCGCCTTTGCCGAGTATCTGGTGATCCCCGCATTCAACGCCTTCAAGCTGCCGGACAACATCCCGGACGAGCTGGCCGCCATCTTCGACCCGTTTGGCAATGCGGTGCACACCGCCCTCTCCTTCGATCTGGTGGGTGAAGATGTGCTCATCACTGGTGCGGGCCCCATCGGCATCATGGCAGCCGCCGTCTGCCACCATGTGGGTGCGCGCCACGTGGTGATCACCGACGTCAACGAATACCGGCTGGAGCTGGCCCGCAAGATGGGCGCCACCCGCGCAGTCAACGTGGCCAAGGAGAAGCTGGCCGACGTAATGAGCGAGCTGGGCATGACCGAAGGGTTTGACGTGGGGCTGGAGATGTCCGGCGTCCCGAGCGCCTTCCAGGAGATGCTCGACAAGATGAACCACGGCGGCAAGATCGCCATGCTCGGCATCCCCCCCTCCACCATGGCCATCGACTGGAACAAGGTGATATTCAAGGGGCTGTTTATCAAAGGGATCTATGGCCGCGAGATGTTCGAGACCTGGTACAAAATGGCCAGCCTGATCCAGTCCGGGCTGGATCTCTCCCCCATCATCACCCACAGGTTCCATATCGACGAATTCCAGCAGGGGTTCGATGCGATGCGCTCCGGCCACTCCGGCAAGGTGATCCTGAGCTGGGATAAATAACCCATGTCACCCTTTGTTTACCCAAAACCCGGCGAATGCCGGGTTTCTTTTTATCTCCACCACCCAAATTGCCGTGATATCGGCCAAAACTTTGTACGCAGAGTGTTTAACACTTCACACACAAGCGTTTAAATGGCTGTAACTATTCGGTTATAATCCCGTCGTTTACATGGATAATAAAAGACTGCTGGGAGTATATGAGCGTGTTGAAAAAACTGAGCTATTTGCTGGCTGTCGGGATGACGGCCGCCAGCTTGTCTGGGGCAGTGCTTGCTGCCGATGAGATGTCACCGGAAGCCATTGCCGAGCGGATCAAACCAATCGGTCAGGTCTATACCGCCAAGGATCTGGAAGGTATTGCCGGCGCGAGTGCTGCACCGACGGCGGCCGCCTCTTCCGGCCCCCGCGATGGTGAAACGGTATTCAAGGGTGCCTGCTTTGCCTGTCATGATACCGGTGCCGCCGGTGCCCCCAAACGGGGTGACAAGGCAGCTTGGGAGCCTCGCATCGCCCAGGGCATTGATACTCTCAAGAAACATGCCATTGAAGGCTTCACCGGCAAGTCCGGCATGATGCCTCCGCGCGGCACCTGTGCGAACTGTAGTGATGAAGAGATTGAAAACGCCATCCACTACATGATCGACAAGCTGTAAGTATTTGAAAGGGCCGCAATTGCGGCCCTTTCAATCTATCGGCTTCCGACTACTCTTGTAAGGTAGACATATCGGGAGTTGCACATGTCGTCCCAATCCATCGAACCCCACTACTCAACTCCTCTGTTGGCGTTGGTCTCTGCCATTATGGACTTTCCGGCGCCACAATCGGCCACGTCTGACGATTACGACACACTGATCCAGCAGATTGACCAACTCTGCCCGCTGCAACATTTCGGCATGCTGGGCCTCTCCGATACCGGTCTGAACTGGCTTTACGCCTACAAGGTCAGCGACATCTTCAAACAACAGCTGGGCCGGGAGCAGTCCCGCATCACCGATCAGCTCACCCAGCTGGATGAAGCCGAAGGGTGGTGCGTCTTTCCCATCGAGCATGGCCAGATACAGTGGTTGCTGGCGCGTGGAACCCCAGCCGACCTGCCGACCCTGCGCCTGCTGCTGGAGTGTCTGGCCAAACGGCTGACCGAAACCCAGGCGGGCTCCCATCTCACCGAGCTCCCTTCGCCCCTGATCCGCAAAGACCCGAACTGGAAAAAGAAAATCGAGAGCATCAGCCGCATCATGCGGCTGGCCAACACCCTGCCGGGTCAGGCGCTCTTTTCCCAGCTGGAGGCGGTACTGCGCCAGATGCTGGCCATCGAGGATATGCTGCTGATCAGGCTCACCAGCCAGAAACTGGAAAAGATCTACCCTGCCCATCCTCATCAGAGCGATGAATTCATCAGCGGCTTGTGCCACAGCACCAGCAATATCGAGGTGAACAGGGAGTCACGTTACTGGCACAGCATGCCGCTGCGGCTGCAGCAACAGTACTTCGCCCACTTCATCATCAGCACGACCCTGCCGCTGGAAACTGACGACAAACTGTTTCTCGACTTCCTGCGCGGCCAGCTAACCCTGTTGCTGGAGCTGAGACGGATCCGCCAGCAGCTCAACGACATCAATACCGAAGACTCCATCAATCAGCGCCTGCAACAGCTGCGTCAGACCAACCTCAGGCTGCAAAAGCAGCTCAAGCAGCATCAGGAGCTGGAGCGGCGGTTGCAATTCGATGCGCTCCACGACCCGCTGACTCAATTGCCCAACCGCGCGCTGTTGATGAACCACCTCAACCACGCCATGACTCACTACAACCGCTACAAATCGCCGGGATTTGCGGTGATCTTCATCGATGTGGATCACTTCAAGCAGATCAACGACACCCTGGGCCACAGCGCGGGGGATCAACTGCTCAAGGAGGTAAGCCGCCGCCTGCAGACCTGCATCCGGCAAAACGATCTGGTGGCCAGACTGGGGGGCGATGAGTTCGTCATCTATCTGGACAGCAGCAAGAGCGACGATGACATAAGCCCGGTGCTCAACCGCATTATCAGCCGTCTCTCCTACCCGTTCCGGCTACTCGGCAACGAATTGAGCATTACCGTCAGCCTTGGGGTATCGACCGTATCCGAGCAAACCTCAGATATCAGCCAGCTGCTCCATCAGGCTGATTTGGCCATGTATCAGGCCAAACGCAATGGTCGCAGCCGCATCGTCAGCTACTCGGATGATTGCATCAACCAGAACTGGAATTCGCCGGAAGAGATGCTGGCCAGAGCCTTGCGGGAAGGGCGTATCGTCCCTTACTTCCAGCCGGTGATCCGGCTGCAGGATAGCCGCCTGACCGGACTGGAGGTGATGGCGCGCTGGCTGACCGAGGAGGGCATTCTCAAAGATGCGTTCGACTTTATTCCGCTGGCAGAGCAGTGCGGCCTGATTCTGGAGCTGGATTACCAGATCCTGCGCCACACCTGTCAGCAACTGAAGAACTGGCTGCCAATCTCCGGGCAGAGCAAGTTCAAGGTCGCCATCAATCTGTCGGGCAAGCATCTGGTCAACCATGACCACATCATGCGGCTGATGGGAATTATCGAAGAGGAAGGGGTCGCCCCCGGCTATCTGATTTTTGAATTCAACGAGCGGGAGCTGTCGCGGCAAGATTCCGATGCGCTGGCATCCCTGCATGACCTGAGGGCCAAGGGTATCCAGATCAGCCTGGATGATTTTGGCACCGGCTTCTCCTCCCTCAACGCCTTGTTCCACTTCCCGGTGGATTACATCAAGGTGGATGACAGCTTTACCCAACGGATGCTGCAATCGCCCAAAGATTTGGCGCTGATCCGCGCCATGCGGGATATCTGTCAGGATCTCGATTACACCCTGGTGGTCGAGGGGATCGAGAACCAGCAGCAATTGCAGAAGCTGATTGATATCGGCTGCCGGATGGGGCAAGGGCGCTATATCTCACCGCCCATGCCGGGAGCAGACATAGTACCGCTACTGACCCCAGCCAATCCTTAGGGTTAATCCTTCTTGAACAACGCCCGCAGGTTGGCAACACCGACCTGCCCCTTCTGCTGGCGCTCCTCGGCAGTCACCTTCTTCTGGTTTTCCCATTCAAGGTCATCCTGCGGCAGCTCCAGCAGGAAGCGGCTCGGCTCTGGCCGTACCGACTCGCCAAACTGACGCCGCTCCTTGCAGAGGGTGAAGGTAAGTTCGGTCTGGGCCCGGGTGATCCCCACGTAGGCGAGACGTCGCTCTTCCTCCACATTATCTTCATCGATGCTGGTCTGGTGAGGCAGCAAGCCTTCCTCCATCCCCACCATGTAGACATAGGGGAACTCCAGTCCCTTTGAGGCATGCAGGGTCATCAACTGCACCTGATCCGCATCGTCCTCCCCCTCGTTGCGCTCCATCATATCGCGCAGAGTGAGGCGAGTGACCACCTGAGCCAGCGTCATCGACTCCTCCAGCTCATCCCCCTCCAGCATCTCGGTGATCCAGCGATAGAGGGTGGAGACGTTCTGCATCCGCATCTCGGCCGCTTTCGGGCTGGGGGAGGTCTCGTAGAGCCACTCTTCGTAGTGGATCTCCTTGATCATGTCCCGCACCGCCTCCACCGGATTGCCGCGCAGCGCCTGATCGCCAAGGCGAACCAACCAGTTGGTAAATGCCTGCAAGGCCACAAGGCCACGGCCGGAGAGGTGTTGCTCCAGCCCCAGCTCGAAGCTGGCGGCAAACAGGCTCTTGCCGCGCTGATTGGCATACTGACCCAGTTTTTCGAGGGTGGTGGGGCCAATCTCGCGGCGCGGCAGGTTGACCACCCGCAGGAAGGCGGTGTCCTCGTCCGGATTCACCAGCAGCTTGAGGTAGGCCATGATGTCCTTGATCTCGGTGCGGGAGAAAAACGAGGTGCCGCCGGAGATACGGTAAGGAATCCGGTTGGTCATCAGCGCCTTCTCGAAGATGCGCGACTGATGGTTGCCCCGATAGAGGATGGCGTAATCCTTGAACCGGGTGCGGTTCATAAACTTGTGGCCCATCATCTCGGCAGCGATCCGCTCCGCTTCGTGCTCCTCGTTCTTGGCGAACAGCACCTTGAGCTTCACCCCCTCATCCAATTCGGAGAAGAGCGCCTTGTCATAGACGTGGGGGTTGTTGGCGATCAAGATGTTGGCGCACTTGAGGATCCGCCGCTTGGAGCGGTAGTTCTGCTCCAGCTTGATGAGCCGCAGGTTCAGAAAGTCTTCGCTCAGCAGCACCAGATTCTGCGGCTTGGCACCGCGCCAAGAGTAGATGGACTGGTCATCGTCCCCCACCACGGTAAAACGGGCCCGCTCGCCAACGATCTGCTTCACCAGCTCGTATTGGCTGGTGTTGGTGTCTTGGTACTCATCGACCAGCAGATAGCGGATCTTGTTCTGCCAGCGCTCGCGAACCTCCTGATTGCTCTTGAGCAGCAGGGTTGGCATCACTATGAGGTCGTCAAAATCCAGCGCGTTATAGGCCACCATCTGGCGGTGATAACGTTCGTAGAGCTGGGCCATCAGCACCTCTTCCGGCCCGCGGGCGATACGCATGGCGCGGGCGGGCAGGATGAGGTCGTTCTTCCAGTTGGAGATCTGGGTAATGAGGGCCGAGAGCTTGTCCTTGTCGTTGTCGAGCTCGTCTTCAGTCAATTCTTTCAGCAGCGCCAGCTGGTCGGTGTCATCGAACAGGGAGAAGTTCGCCTTGAGATTCAGGCTCTTGTGCTCACGACGAATAATATCAAGCCCCAAGGTATGGAAGGTGGAGACCATCAACCCCCGCGCCTCCTTACGTCCCAGGGTCTGGCCGACCCGCTCCTTCATCTCCCGCGCCGCCTTGTTGGTAAAGGTGACCGCAGCGATATTGCGCGCACTGTAGCCGCACTGCTGTACCAGATAGGCAATCTTGTTGGTGATGACGCGGGTCTTACCCGATCCGGCACCCGCCAACACCAGGCAAGGGCCGGAAACATACTTGACCGCTTCGTTCTGATTGGGGTTGAGCTTCATGGGCCGGATCTCTTGGCTTATGATGAGGGGCGGCATTGTACCAGAAATCACCCGACGAGCCGTACCTGCTGCACGGCAGGCAACCGCCAATCGGGCTTATCGCGCCTTGTGTTCGGGCGCTATTTTCAGGATCATGGCCGACCTTTTGAGATGATGACTTTTTCCGGATGATGAGGGAAGCATGAATCAGCAACAGCACAACCAACTGCGCAGCCAGTTTCCGGCCTTGGCGCAGGAGGTAAACGGCCACCCTCTGGTCTATCTGGATAACGCCGCCACCACTCAGAAACCGCAAGCGGTACTGGATGCCATCGCTCACTACTATCGGGCCGACAACGCCAACGTGCACCGTGCCGCCCATGCTCTGAGTGGCCGCGCTACCCGCGCCTTCGAGGCCGCCCGCGAAACGGTCGCCCGCTTTATCAATACCCCCCGCAGCCAAGAGGTGATCTGGACCCGCGGCACCACGGAGGCGATCAATCTGGTGGCCCAGAGCTGGGGGATGAGCGAGCTCAAGGCAGGGGACGAAATTATCCTCAGCACGCTGGAACACCACGCCAATATCGTCCCGTGGCAACTGGTCGCCCAGCGCATAGGAGCGGTGATCCGGGTCATCCCCCTTGATGAACGGGGCGATCTCGATCTGGCCGCCTATCACGCCATGCTGGGGCCACGGACCCGGCTGGTGAGCGTGGCCCACGTATCCAATGCCCTTGGCACCGTCAATCCAGTCAAAGAGATGGTGGCAGCGGCCAAGGCAGTCGACGCTCTGACCCTGATCGACGGCGCCCAGGCGGTGGCTCATCTCGAGGTGGATGTGCAGGCCATCGGTTGCGACTTCTACGCCTTCTCCGGCCACAAGCTCTATGGCCCGACCGGCATCGGTGTGTTGTGGGGCCGCACCGAGCTATTGGAGCGGATGCCGCCCTGGCAAGCAGGTGGCGAGATGATCGATCGGGTCAGTTTCAGCGGCACCACCTTCAATACCCTGCCTTTTAAATTCGAGGCGGGCACCCCCCATATCGCTGGCGCTATCGGCCTCGCCGCTGCCATCGACTTTGTGATGGCACAAGATAGGGAATGGCTCGCCCAACATGAGCAGGCACTGACCGACTATCTGGTAGCTGGCCTGCAACAGGTGCCGGGGTTGCGTCTGGTCGGCGAACCCGGCCAACGTGCCGGAGCAGTCTCTTTCTTGCTCGACGACATCCACCCGCAAGATGCTGCTACCCTGCTCGACATGCAGGGTATCGCCCTGCGAGTCGGCCATCACTGCGCCATGCCGCTGATGGAATCGCTCGGGATCGGCGGCACCATGCGTGCCTCGCTGGCCTGCTACAACAATCGGGATGATATCGACGCCCTGCTGGCCGCCCTGCACAAACTCAGTGACTTCTTCTAAGGCAGACTACCGAATGAGTGACCTCGCAAACTATACCCTGATTGGCCTTGAGCCCAACGCCGACCGCGTCCGCCAGCAGTTTGCCGCCGCTCACGGCTGGGAGAACCAGTACCGGCTCATCATCCAGCTCGGCAAGCAGTTGCCAGTACTACCCTGCGAATGGCAGCAGGAAGAGTTCCGCCTCAAGGGGTGTGAAAGCCAGGCTTGGCTGAAGGGAGAACAAAGCGAGGATGGCTGCTGGCATTTTGCCTGTGATTCCGATGCCCGCATCGTGCGCGGGCTGATCGTTATCGTGCTGGCGGCGCTTAACCACCAATCGTCTGCGGCGATCCAGGCTTTTGATATGGAAGGGTATTTTACCGAACTGGGACTTGAGAAACATTTGAGCCCGTCACGGGGTAACGGGCTCAGAGCGATCGTGCTGGCGATCCGGGAACAGGCGGTCTAACCCACCTCGTCCAGTGGTCGATTAGGCTTCGCTAGTCGACCCGGCATCTTCATTCCCGGCCTCTTTCTCGGCGCGGGCCCCCCGCTCGGCAATCTTCTTCAAGACCCGGGACGCAGCGACCAGCCCAAAGGTTGCCGTCACCGGCGTCACAGCGCCAAAGCCGGAGGCGCAATCCATCTTCATTGTGCCATCGCTGGCTGCCTTGGCCTGACAAGTGCCGCCATTGCCATCCGGATAGCTCAGCTGCTCGGTTGAGAAGACACACTCCACCCCGAATTTGCGCGCCGGATTCTTGCTGAAGTTGTGCAAGCGGCGCAGGTCGGAGCGCACCTTGGCAGCGAGCGGATCTTGAATGGTCTTGGCCAGATCGGCCACAGTGATCTGGGTCGGATCCATCTGCCCGCCCGCGCCTCCCGCCACAATCACCGGGATCTTGTTGCGCTTGCAGAAGGCAATCAGCGCCACCTTGGCCTTGACCGAGTCGATGGCGTCCACTACATAGTCAAACTCCCGCTTGATATGCTCGGCCAGATTGTCGACAGTAACGAAATCGTCCACCTCGATCACTTCGCAATCCGGATTGATGGCGCGAATACGCTCAGCCATCACCTCGGTTTTGAGGCGACCGACCGTACCCTGCATGGCGTGGATCTGGCGATTGGTGTTGGTGATGCAGATATCGTCCATGTCGATCAGGGTGATCTGGTTGATGCCGGCACGAGCCAGCGCTTCGGCCGCCCAGGAACCAACGCCGCCGATCCCCACCACACAGACCTTGGCCTGGCTAAAGGAACGCAAGGCGTTCTGACCATAAAGACGGGCAATGCCCCCGAATCGCTGTAGATATTCTGCTTTCATACCACCACCTTGCTTGAGGGCGGCCATTATAACGGCAACCAGAGCCAGCGGCGATGGCATAACCGGAGAAAATCGGGGAGGAAAAATGGAGAATACGGCCGGGAAGAGGGAATAAAAGGTCGATATTTAGGCAGCTTACCGAATTGCAGGCAATAAAAAACCCCGCTCGATGAGCGGGGTTCTTAAATTGGGTGCCTGGCAGTGTCCTACTCTCGCATGGCGAATGCCACACTACCATCGGCGCTACCGCGTTTCACTTCTGAGTTCGGCATGGGAT